>JAXEXP010000121.1:0-2149 GCA_034113365.1 Candidatus Spyradocola sp. | reverse complement strand
TTGACAACGGATGAAATTCAGTAGTTATCCATCTGTATTCTTCCTTGCTTACAGAAAATCGCTCCTCGACGGGGTACACGCCCCCGCCTGCGGATTGAAGATGAAGGGGCTGCGGCCCCTTCATACATCCCCGGGGAGCACATGCCTGTTTTTTGACAGGCTGACCGGGAGCGAAAGCTCCTGGTTTTTTTATCGAAGTGCCAATGTGCAGCGGACGCCCTTCTCCGTGCGCCCGCTCACCGCAAACCCCGCCTTTTCAAAGCACCGCAGCGACGCCGCGTTGTAATGATAAATCATCTGCACGCCCAGCTGCGCGTACCCCAGCGCCCGTCCACGTTCGATCAGCGCACGCAGCACGCGCCCGCCCACGCCCCTGCCGCGGTATTCCGCCTCGCCGATGACGATGGGCAGATCCTCCTGCGAGAACGTCACGTCCCCGATGGGCCGCCACAGCTCGCCCTGCCTCGCCTCGATGAAGTACAGCTCCCCGTGCGCGTCCAGCCAGCGGTACATGCAGTCCAGCTTTTCCGCGGTGTACGGCTCGCGCACGCCGTCCACCAGATAGACCAGCTCCGCGTCCTGATACCAGCGCAGCGCAAAGCCGTGCTCGCCGTCGTAGGCGCGCAGCCGCAGCTCCCCGTCGATGGGGATCAACCCGGGCTGCTCAATGCCGGGTATGGGCATTGCGTCCCCCTCCTTTTTGCGATCCTTGTGCCAAGGGACACTATAACACGGCTGCGACGCGCCGTCAAAATTTAATCTTTCTCTGTTTTGCAAATGAAATCCGAACGTGGTATAATAAGTTTAGCTACAACGTGCAGTTTGCTATGCGGAACGTAAGACCGGTTGCATAGGCTGCACGTTTTTTGTACCCGTTTTACATTTCATTGCGATCAAGAAGGAGTATGGAGAATGTACAGCATCGGTCAGGTCGTCAGATACGGCACCCACGGCATCTGTTCTGTTGAGGACATCACCGTCAAGAGCTTCTGCGGGCAGGAGCTGCGCTATTACGTGCTCAAGCCCGTGCACCAGGAGAGCGCCACCATCTTCGTGCCGGTGGACAACGAAAAGCTTACCGGCCGCATGCAGCGCCTGCTCACCGCCCAGCAGATCCTAGAGGTCATCGGGGGCATGGACGAGGAGGACCGGCTGTGGATCGACGACGACGCCCAGCGCCGCGACGCCTACAACGAGATCCTGCGCGATGGCGACCGCGTGGGCATGGCGCGCATCATCAAGACGCTGTTCCTGCGCCAGCAGGAGCTGGCAGGTAAGCGCAAAAAGCTGCACATCGCCGATGAAAAGATACTCAAGGAGACGGAGCGCGTGCTCTACGAGGAGTTTGCCTACGTCCTTGGCATCGGTCAGGACGAGGTGCTGCCCTTCATCCTGCAGAAGCTGGGCGTCCAGCAGGTCATTTAGGCATCACGCCTGTATATATGGAACGCATATTCGCAGCGGCATTGCCCGACAAGGAGGTGAATCCACATGAAACGCATCGTCAGCGCCTGCCTGCAGCAGACCCAGCGCTTTGAGAGCGAGGCGGACTGCCAGTCCTACCTGCGCACCCTGCAGCGCAAGCACATCAAGCACAAGCTGCTGGAAAAGGGAACCGAGCAGGACGGCAGCGTGTTCATCCGCATCCTGCGGGAATACAACGGCTACCCCATCGGCGACTACTTTGAACCCGACAGATAAGGAGTGACCCCACATGAAGCGCATCCAGTATGCGTGCCTGAACCAGACCCTGCACTTCAAGCTCAAGGACGACATCCCCAAGGACTGGGCACAGCGCCTGGTGCAGGATGAGTACGCGGCCTACAAGCGCCAGATGGACGACCGCCGCGTGCCCTACAAGATCCTCAAGGAGGAAGTCCAGCCCGACGGCTCCGTCGTCGTGATGGTCAAGCGCCAGCTCAACCAGTACGACGTCGGCCCCTATCTGGACGACTGATCCAATCAAAAAGAAACCGCCGCGCCCTCTCCGGAAGGAAAGAGCGCGGCGGTTAGCCTGTCGACAAAGTCGACAGGCTCGAAAAAGATGAAACCTCATCTTTTTCGAATTGCAGAAAAATTCGCGCACGGCTTAGCCGCACACGAATTTTTCTGTATCGGAAGCGATTTTCCATCTGCAAATGGTTTGGAA
>JAXEXP010000120.1:0-6378 GCA_034113365.1 Candidatus Spyradocola sp. | reverse complement strand
AGTTAGGAAGAATATAGATGGATGGCTTCTCTTTTCCATCCGTTCCCTAACTATTTGCAGATGGAAAATCGCTTCCGATACAGAAAAATTCGTGTGCGGCAAGGCCGTGCGCGAATTTTTCTACAATTCGAAAAAGATGAGGTTTCATCTTTTTCGAGCCTGTCGACTTTGTCGACAGGCTGAGAAAGCCCTAAAGGACTTTCCCCCTCTCCTCATCGCATAAAAACCGTGCACGGCTCTGCCGCACACGGTTTTTTGTATCGGAAGCATTTTGCCGCCGGCAAAGGCTTCCCTCGTTTCATTCAAGCGGGTTTCGGGATGCGGGCCGCGGTTAGCCGCGGCTTTTTGTTTATTTGCGCACAGGGGCGTATTCCTCGCCGAAGGTCTCCACGGTGACCTCCTCCATCACGGGGTAGTCCAGCGGGCGGTCCATGTAGTTGGTGGGCAGCGCCGCGATGCGGTCCACCGCCTCGATGCCCTCGATCACCTTGCCAAAGGCGGCGTACTGGCCGTCGAGGTGGGGCGCGTCGGCGTGCATGATGAAGAACTGCGAGCCTGCGGAGTTGGGCATCTGCGTGCGCGCCATGGAGATGACGCCGCGGGTGTGCTTGAGGGGGTTGATGACGCCGTTGGCGCGGAACTCGCCCTTGATGGTGAAGCCGGGGCCGCCCATGCCAGTGCCGTCGGGGTCGCCGCCCTGGATCATAAAGCCGGGGATCACGCGGTGGAAGCCCACGCCGTTGTAGAAGCCGTCCTGGCACAGCTTGACAAAGGACGCCACGGTGTTGGGCGCGGTCTCGGGGTACAGCTCGATCTTCATGACGTCGCCGTTCTTCATTTTAATGGTAACAATGGGATTCATGGTTCATTACCTCCAGAACAAAATCTTCCCCCATTATAGCAGATTGCGAGCGCGCAGAAAAGCCCCTTTCCGGGGCGCGGCGCTTCGCGCTTTTCGCGCTGCCTGCGCAGTCGGGAGCTTCACGGCGGTATGGGGTTTTCCAATTATAAACAAACATATTGTAACATCCCCTTTTTGCCGCTTCCATTGCATTCTGAACACAGATCGTTGCAAAATGCAAGTTTATTTGCCCGCCGCTTTCCGCTGCGCTGCGCTTGAACGCGCCGCGAACACCTGATATAATCAGTACAAACAACGCATAAAGGAGCCTTTCGCCATGCGCGAGTTTATCATCCAGCCCTGCGATGCGGGCAAGCGTCTCGACCGTTGGCTGTCCCGCGAGTTGCCCGCGCTGCCCATGGGGCTGATGCAGAAGTTCATCCGCCTCAAGCGCATCAAGCTCAACGGCAAGGCCGCCCCGCACGACGCCCGCCTGAATGAGGGCGACCTGCTGCAGCTCTACCTGGGCGACGAATACTTTGAAAAGCCCAAGGCCGTCGATCCCTTTCTCTCCAAGATCCATCCCCACCTTTCCATCGTCTACGAGGACGAGAACCTGCTGCTCGCCGACAAGTGCCCCGGTCTGACCGCCCACCCCGACGAGCACGAGAAGGTCAACACCCTGCTCACCCACGCGCGCGCCTACCTCTACCAGAAGGGCGAGTACGATTCCATGGATCCCGCCGCGTTCGCGCCGGTGCTGTGCAACCGCATCGACCGCTTCACCGGCGGCATCGTGATGATCGCCAAGACCGAGGCAGCCATGCACGTCCTCAACCAGAAGATCCGCAGCCGCGAGATCGAAAAGCGCTACCTGTGCATCGTCCACGGGCGGGTGAATCCCCCCGAGGACCTGCTGGACAGCTACATATTGAAGCCCAAGGCGCAAAAGCGCGTCACCGTGCTCGACCGCGAGGCCCCCGGCGCCCAGCGCGCGCAGACGCGCTACCGCACCCTCGCCGCAAAGGGCGGCCTGAGCCTGCTGGAGTGCGAGCTGCTCACGGGCCGCACGCACCAGATCCGCGCGCAGTTTGCGCACATCGGCCATCCGCTGCTGGGCGACGGCCAGTACGGCGACCCCCGCCGCGACGAGCGCTACCACCGCCATTTCCAGGCGCTGTACGCCTACCGCCTCGACTTCCGCTTCACCGGTGACGCAGGCGTGCTGGAGCCGCTGAATAACCGCAGCTGGCAGGTCAAAGACGTCCCCTTCGTCCACGAATACTTCCCCGACTTCAACTGGAAAGCATAACAAACCGCAGCTCCCTCGGCTTCCCCTTGAGGGGAAGCTGTCGCCGCAGCGACTGATGAGGTGTCCGTCACCCACAAACCCACGCATAAACGCAGCAAATCACACCCCCCTCTCTCGCATCTTATTAGCCAATCCGCAATATTTACAGACTTCAATTATAAAGGAGGCACTTGCCAAATGGATGAGCAGAAGCGAAACCGCCGCAACCTCTGGATGTTCCCGCTGGGCACGGTGGGCCGCGACATGACCTACGCGCTGTTTACCAACTTTCTGCTGACCTACGTGCTCTTCACCCGCCAGCTGACCGCCGCGCAGCTGAGCGCCATCACCGCCATCATGGTGGCCGCGCGCGTCTTTGACGCGCTCAACGACCCCGTGATGGGCAACATCATCGAGCGCACCCACACCCGCTTTGGCAAGTTCAAGCCGTGGCTGGCCCTGGGCATACTCTCCACCTCCGCGGTGGTCATCGCGACCTTCAACACCACGCTGCAGGGGTGGAGCTTCATCGTGTTTTTCGGCGTGATGTACTTCCTGCACTCCATCGCCTACACCATGCACGACATCTCCTACTGGGGCATGGTGGCCTCGCTCAGCTCCGACGCCGACGCGCGCAATCAGTTCACCAGCCGCGCGACGCTGTTTGCGGGCATCGGCGGCGCGGTGGCCTCCCTGCTCATCCCGATGCTGACCACCGGCTCGCTGACGCTGGGCGGCAACGCCTCCTCCGCCTACGGCATCATCGCCATACTCATCAGCGTGCTCTCGCCGCTGTTCCTGTGCTTCACCATCTTCGGCGTCCAGGAGCGCCCCGCGGCGCCCCAGCCCGCCGCGCCCATCAGCTTCAAGCGCATCCTGTCCACCATCCTTGGCAACGATCAGCTGCGCTGGATCGCGCTGGCCTTCCTGATCCACCAGATCGGCAACGGCCTTGCCGCGGGAGGTCTGGCCTCCACCTACGTCTACATGGACTTCGGCTACAGCGGCGGGCTCTACTCCATCTTCAACACCGTGGGCCTGCTGGCCACCGCCGTGCTGATGATCGCCTACCCCGCCATCAGCCGCCGCGTCTGCCGTAAGTCGCTGATGCGCGCCATGCTGTTCATCTCCGCTGCGGGCTATGCCGTCATGCTCGCCTGCGGGCTGCTGCTGCCCGGCGCGACCGCGCGCTTCTGGTCGGTCACCATCGGCTACATGTTCGCCAACTTTGGCCAGTACAGCTTCTATCTTATCATGATGATCTCCATCATCAACACCGTCGAGTACAACGAGTACCTGCACGGCGTGCGCGACGAGGCCATCATCACCTCGCTGCGCCCCTTCCTGACCAAGCTGGGCTCGGCGCTGATCGTGGTGCTCACCTCGCTGTCCTACCTGGCGCTGCGCGTCACCGCCTGCACCAACCAGATCTCCCAGCTGGAGATCGATACCTCCGCCGGTCTCATCACCGAAGCGCAGAAGCTGACCGCCATCGACGGCGTGCTCGCCGGCGTGCAGTCCTGGCAGGCGCACGGCCTGCTGCTGGTCATCACGCTCCTGCCCTTTGCGCTGATGCTGCTCTCCTACCTCATCTACCGCAAGCACTACAAGCTGGATGAAGGCGAATACGCCCGCATCTGCGTCGAGCTTTCCCAGCGGAAGGGGGAGGCCGCATGAGCCTGACCCGCCTCGCACTGCATTGCGCCGCGCCCGTGCCCCATCCCGAGCGCTTCACCCGTTACCTGTTCGTCGGCCCCCATCCCGACGACATCGAGATCGGCGCCGGCGCCACCGTCTCCCGCCTGACCGCGCAGGGCAAGCGCGTCACCTTCCTCATCTGCACCGACGGCCGCTATGGCACCGAAAACACCGCGCTCTCCGGCGAGGAGCTGGTGGCCGCGCGCAGGCAGGAGGCCCTCGCCTCCGCCGCGCTGCTCGGCGTCACCGACGTGCGCTTCCTCGGCCTTTCCGACGGCGGCGCCTACGCGCAGCAGGAGCTGCTCACCGGCATCGCACGCACCATCGCCGACGTGCAGCCCGAGGTGCTGTTCGCGCCCGACCCTTGCGTGCGCAGCGAGTGCCATACCGACCACCTGAACGTCGGTCAGGCCGTGCGCCGCCTCGCCTGCGCCGCGCCCAATCCCGGCGTGATGGCGACCCTCGGCGCGCAGCCCGCTCCCGTGCAGGCGCTGGCCTACTACATGACCGCCCGCCCCAACCGCTTCGTCGCCACGCGCGGCCATCTCCGCCGCCAGCTCGACGCCATCTTCACCTGCCACCTGAGCCAGTTCCCGCCCGACTGCCCCGCAGCCGCCAGCGTCCGGCTCTACCTCAGGCTGCGCGCCGCAGACTTCGGCCTGCGCTCGCTCAAGGGCTGCGCCGAGGGCTTCCGCGTGCTCGGCCCCACCCACATGCACTGCCTGCCCGAGGCGGAATGACGCCCCACGGTTTCTGACGAATCCAACGCCCTCCGAATCCAGCCGGTTCTGAATTCGGGGGGCGTTGTTTTCCTCAGGAAAGTGGACCGCAAATGGGCCTTGTATTCGTTGAAGAGTTATATTATACTTATCCTAAACAATTCCGAAGGGATCCTGATCCCGATTTTTCCGGAGAACTACACACATTTTAATTCAAAAGGGGCGCTGAAAGATGATCACCAAGCTGTCATGCGAGGCCTGCGGAGCAAATGCGCTTACCAAACGGCGCGGCTATTACGAATGCGACTTTTGCGGGAGCCGATATGTCATCGATGAACAGGAGCACATCACAAACCGCGTGATGACGGACTCCAAGCTGATCGAGAAATACATCGAAGCCGCAAAGTATATGAACCAAAAGAATTATACTGAAGAGCTGAAGGTCCTTATGCAAGCATTGGAACTGGATGAGAACAACACCGGAACTCTGGTGAAGCTCGGCCGGTGCTACAGATCCCTCGGCTTCTCCGACAAGGCGCTGAACACCTATCAGCGGGCGCTGGAAATCGACCCCGAATACGGACAGGCCTATACAAACACCGGAACGATCCTGCTCTTAAGGCAGGACTGGAAAGCGGCTGCCGCGCAATATGAAAAGGGTCTGCCCTTCATCGATAAATCCACGAACGATTATTGGGTGGCCTACGCAAACTATGCCGTCGCGGTCGCCAAGCTCGGGGACATGCGCCGGGCGGAAGCGATGGTTCGCGAAGCCGAACAGCATGGCTATGCCAATGGAGCGCAGCTTCGCACCATGGCGGGGCTTTCCCAGACCGCCTCTGCTCCACAGCAGGCAAAACCAGCCCAAAAAGGCTGCTACATCGCAACCTGTGTCTATCAATCCTATGATTGTCCCGAGGTTTGGACCCTCCGGCGGTTCCGTGACCACTATCTGGCCGAAACGCGCTGGGGCAGAGCCTTCATCAAGATCTATTATGCCATCAGCCCTGCTCTGGTAAAGCGGTTTGGAGACAAACCCTGGTTTAGAAAACTCTGCAAACAAAAACTGGATGGCCTCATCGCAAGGCTTCAGCTCCGGGGATATGAATCCACTGAATATTCGGATTATTGATCGGAAGAATCCGAATCCGCATCGTTTCCTACGCCCTGCAGAGGATGCAGCATCTGCTTTCCGCGGCCTTCATCGGGTCGTCGATCTCCGAATCCCAATCGTCTGTTTCGTGCGTAAACACAGCGCACCAGTTCATGGCCGGATCAAAAACGTACAGGTCCTCCGGAAGAAAGGCGTCGGCATCATACAGCTCCTGTTGAGCCAGCCGGTAAGCGTCGAACCACTCCCGCTCGATTTCGTCGGCCAAAGCCTGCGCATCCGCCTCGGCAATGAAATCGTCGACCCTCCTGCCCCGGAAAGCAATCCTCTCGTCTTTTTCTCCCATAAAGAGCACTGGGCCGTCCTGCTCCCGCAGAAACGCCAGCGCCTCCTTCATGGATACACGGGGAAAACCCGGATCCATCCTGTCCCACATAAGGGAGCGCTCATACCAGGCCAGGTCTATCGGATAGTCGTTCTCAGCCATTTCCGCGATCCAGGCCTTCTGCCTGACCTGAAACGCTTCCCAGGTCAGCACGAAACGGTCCATAAACGCCTCGCGGATCTCCTTTGTGTTCTCCAGCAGCCTGATGTTCATCTCCAAGTCCCTTCCTTTATCCCGGGTTCTTTCGGCAAATCACAATATGACAAAAGCACGATGGCTTTGTTTCAAAACCATCGTGCTTTCGTGGTGCGAGAAACAGGACTTGAACCTGCA
>JAXEXP010000119.1:0-9037 GCA_034113365.1 Candidatus Spyradocola sp. | reverse complement strand
GGAAGAGGGCGGCCGCCACACTCCTTTCTTCAACGGCTACCGTCCCCAGTTCTACTTCCGCACCACCGACATCACCGGCGACATCAAGCTGCCCGAGGGCGTCGAGATGGTCATGCCCGGCGATAACGTCGACATGGAGATTACCCTGATCAACCCCATCGCCATCGAGGAGGGCCTGCGCTTCGCTATCCGCGAGGGCGGCCGTACCGTCGGCTCCGGCGTTGTCATCAAGGTCATCGAGTAATTGCAATGAAAAACCTCGCTTGTGCACCTGCACAAGCGAGGTTTTTTTCTTATTGTATATTGATATTTTTTGATAATGTATGTTAAGATAAAGAAAAGAAAGAGGTGATTACAAATGGATAAATAAAATGAAAGCGAAACAAAGACGACAGGGAAAAGAGGGTAAACAATGAAGAAGAAGATGTTCCTGTTCTTGGTTCTCGTGATGGCACTGACCCTATTTGTGGCACCCCAAGTAGCAGCGGCGACTCCGACGTACGATAAAATGGTTCCTTTGAGCTTAATTCTTACACAATTAGGCTTTGATCCGAACACAACTGAAATCAAACTAACGGAAGTAAAGAACACGCCGTTGGGTGAATCAACGCCCCGGTCTGGTGAAGAGGAGAAGTATGGTGCAATCGGCGTCAGGACGATTGTCAATGAACGAGCTGGTGAAAGCCAGTTACAAAAGATAGAAGAAGGATGTATTGTCGTCTTCTCAGATCAAGATGGTCACAGCAAAATTTCTGAGCCTGCTGCAGGAAATACAAGATCCATTACAGACGTTCAATACAATGGATACACACATGCCGTGTATTATGGATATGAGTATTCAAGATACAGCGAAAGCGGCACGTATGGCCATGTTTACGTTCCCAAAGCGGAACGCATTAAGGTGGCCTCAGTATCCTCGAATTACAGTGTGACACAAGTCATTGCGGGCGGAGAAATCTTTGGGCCGCTTACTGATCGCTATCATCCGGACACAAATGATGCGCCCGTGAACTTCTATAGCCGCTATATAAAAAATAATCCGGCGACAGGGACGTTGTATACCAACTCTCATACGTGGCCTTATGGGTTTGAAGGCGCAAGTTCCGTATCAAGTTCGACAGGAATTTATGTGCAGCCATCCAGCCTCTTTACATTCAGGATAGGCGCTCATATTGAATGCAAAAATTTGACGACAGGGAATGTATCTGTGGCAGACCCGGAATATACGATAGAGTAGGCGGGCAAAGAAGTGTGAAGTTTGTAAAGAAGGGGGATGTAGGTGAAAAGAACAGTGATCTTTTCGATTGACGCAATCCTCTGGGCGCTGGCGGCGTGGCTCAACAGCGGATACATGCAGATGCGGCTGCCCGCGGAGGGGTTGGCACTGCTGATGAGCGTTCAGGCGGTGGTCAGCGGCTGGCTGCTCAGCGGGGAACGCTTGACGGGCAGGGGCGCGGTGTGGGGCGCGCTGAGCGGCTTATCCGCGCTGTTGGCGTGCGCGGCGGCCTGGGCGCTGCCGGAGATTTACCTGCCTCAGGGGACGATAATGGCGCTTGAAAAGCAGGAGCTGCTCCTCACAGCGCTGGGCGGTGCGGTGTGCGTGGCCTCGGTGTGCGCACAGAGGGGCGCTTGGGGACGCAAAGCAGTGGCGCTGATCGGGTTTGCGGTGCTGTTGGCGACGGGATGCGTATTTCTGCGCATACGGGAGCCCTTCGGCCAGAATCAGTCGGCGCTTGCACGTTTGGGCGTGCTGCCGCTGCTGCTGGCGCTGAACACGGCGATTGCCGCCCCGCAGTCTGCGCCGCGGTCGAGCCGTGCACGCGCGGCTTATGGCGTCACGTCGCTGCTGCTGCTCGGGTATGCCGGCTGGATGCTGGCGGCGCTGACGCAGTTCGCCCTGGGCATGTTTAAGGGTTCCATCTCGCCGCGCTATTCGCCGATGTGGATTTGGGGCGTGCGGCAGGCGCTGCCGCTGACGGCGATGTTTGCAGGAAGTCTGCTGGCTGTGCGCGCGGTGCAGCCCAAGCGAGCATAAACAACCGGAGAGGAAGAATACTGCTTCCTCTCCGGTTTGATTTGGCGCGTCTCGGCGCTTTACCGGTTCATCTCGCTCTGAGGGCCGGTGGACTGGTGGTTGCGGATGATGGAAGTGATCTCCGCAAAGTCAGAGGAGGGCAGGTCGCCGGGGATGGTGTTCTTGACGGAGCTGGTGGCGTTGCCGAACTGCACGGCCTTGAGCGGGTCGCCGTACTGCAGCAGGCCGAAGAGCACGCCGGCCACATAGGCGTCGCCCGAGCCGAGGCGGTCGACCACGTCGATGTTCTCGTAGGGCGGCTCGGTGTAGAAGGCGTCGGTGTCGCGGTCGTAGAGCAGCGAGGTGAAGGTGTGCTGCTTGGGGCTGATGACGGTGCGTTGCGTGGAGGCCACGATGCGCACGCCGTACTGCTCGCAGTAGCTGCGCAGAATATCTCGCAGCTCGCCCGTCTTGCGGAACATGCGGCGGCTGGTCTCCTCGGAGATGAAGAGAATGTCCACGTCGGGCAGTATGCGCTCGATGGCGGCGCGCGCCTGCTCCTCGCTCCAGAGGTTGGCGCGGTAGTTGACGTCAAAGGAGATCAGCGCCCCGCCCGCCTTGAAGCGGCGGATGAGCTCGGTGGACACCTCGCGGGCGTTGTCGCTCAGCGCCAAGGAGATGCCGCTGGTGTGGAAGATGCGCGTGTCGGAGTAGACGGTCTCGGGGATCTCGTCCAGGCTGATGCGGTTGATGGAGGAGTTCTTGCGGTCGTAGACGATGGAGGGCTTGCGCGGATAGGCGCCGTTTTCGTAGTAGTACACGCCCAGGCGCGCCTCGTCGCTGTCGTCGTAGACCAGGTAGTCGTCGGAGACGCCCAGGAAACGGATGCGGTTCTTGATGAAGGTGCCCAGCGCGTTGTGGGGCAGCTTGGAGAGCATGCCCGTGCGCAGCCCCAGCAGCGACACGCCAGAGGCGACGTTCAGCTCCGCGCCACCCGCGCGCTTTTCCAGCAGTTCGCCGCGCACCAGGCGCTCGTTTAGCGGGGGCGAGAGCCGCAGCATGATCTCGCCAAAGCACATCAGGTCAAAGGATTTGTGTTCCATGAAAAAGCCTCCTTGGGAAGAAATGATCGGGGAGCGATGTGTCTGTATATCTCCCCATTTTTATTGTAGGACGAACGAATCGCCCGTGTCAACCGCGCAAACGCATGCTTGTCAGGGGAGGAAAATTGGTTTATAATTTTTGTATATGAACACAAGGGGGCAGAGCCATGCAGCTGGAATCGTTTGCACAGGCCGTAGAGAAAAAGGGACTGACCGTGTACGGCGTGGTCGTCCGTCAGCACAAGGAACAGATCGCCGAGCACTTCTGGCGCACCGACGAGCGCATCAACATCCATTCGCTGAGCAAGTCCTTCCTCTCCTGCGCGGTGGGCATCGCCATCGGGGAGGGGTGGATGGGACTGGACGATCAGGTGATCGCCTACTTCCCGGAAAAGCTGGACGCGCCGCCGACGGACTGGCAGAAAAAGCTGACCGTGCGGCACCTGCTGACCATGTCGCCTGGGCACAGTCAGGGCATCTTGCTGGGCGAGGGCCGCGACGAGCTGGAGGACACCGACTGGGTACACTACTTCCTCAACTATCCGATGGATTTTGAGCCGGGCACGCAGTTCGCCTACGACACCGGCGCCACCTTCCTGTGTTCCGCGATCCTGGAAAAGGTCACGGGCCAGCACGCGGTGGATTACCTCAAGCCCCGGCTGTTCGCGCCGCTGGGCATCCGCAACCCGCAGTGGTTCACCAGCCCCGACGGCATCACGCTGGGCGGCGGCGGGCTGCACCTGAACACGAAGGAGATCAGCCGTTTTGGGCAGATGCTGCTGGATGGCGGCGTGTATAACGGCGAGCGGCTGGTGCCGGAGGAATACCTGAAGCTGGCCACCACCAAACAGATTTACAGCACGGGCACGCCCGATTGGGAGTGCGGCTACGGGTTCCAGTTCTGGATGTGCCGGCCCGAGGGCGTGTACCGCGGCGACGGCAAGAACGGGCAGTACTGCATCGTGATGCCCAGGCAGGACGCCGTCGTGGCCATCACCTCGCACGAGGAGAAGAACCTGCAGGGCATACTGGACTGCGTGTGGGAAGAGATCTTGCCGCAGCTGTAAAATACACACAGAGGGAATTTGCGCATGAATTTGGAATTTCTGCCGTTGTTCAGCGGATCGACGGGCAACAGCTCGCTGGCGGTGTTCGGCGACACGCTGCTGCTCATCGACGCGGGGCGCACAGGCAGGGCGCTGGAGGCCGCGGTGCGCGCGCAGGGCTTTGACATGAAGGACGTGCGCGCGCTGCTGGTGACCCACGAGCACGTCGACCACATCCGCGGCGTGGGCGTGCTGGCGCGCAAGTACGGCATGGAGGTCTACGCAAGCGAGGGCACCTGGGACGCGATGGCCGACAAGGTGGGCGACATCCCGGCGCGGCAGCGCTGCGAATTCTATCCCGATCAGGATTTTTACATCGACCGGGTGAACGTATCGCCCTTTGCCATCCCGCACGACGCGGCGCAGCCCACGGGCTATTGCCTCACCTGCGGCGGCAGGCGGGTATCGGTACTGACCGACCTTGGGCATACTAACGCCGAACTCCTGAGCAGGGTAGAGGGCTCGGACGTGCTGCTGCTGGAGGCCAACCACGACGTGCAGATGCTGCGCGACGGCTCGTACCCCGAGCGGCTCAAGCGGCGCATACTGTCCCGGCACGGGCATCTGTCCAACGAGGCCGCCGGTCAGGCGCTGACCGCGCTGCTGAAAGAGGGCAGGCCGCAGGTGTACCTGGGACACCTGAGCGAGGAAAACAACGTGCCGGAGCTGGCCTATTCCACGGTGGCGCACATCGTGGAGGACTTCGGCGCGAAGGTGGGCAGCGACGTGCTCATCCGCATGACCTACCCCGACCGGGCCGCCGAGGCGGTCTCCCTGTGAGCGGAGGAATACGCCAAGGGAGACGGTAGAAATTGAAGATTACCTTGCGAATCATCGGGCTGCTGGCTGCGCTGTGCGCGTCGGCGGCCCTTTTTGCGTGCACGCCCGGGGCGGACGCGCCGCAGAACACCCCCGCGCTGGAGCGCCAGAGCGCCACGGCACAGGAGAGCCTTGCCGACATGGTGTCGCGGCTGTCGCCGTCGGTGGTGGGCGTTGCCAGCGTGCAGGACGGCCGTCAGGGCATCGGCTCGGGCGTGATCGTAAGCGAAAACGGCTACATCCTGACCAACCACCACGTCGCCGCGCAGGGCAGCGACGTCGCGCTGATCTTTGCCGACGGCTCGCGTAAGCCCGCCCGCGCCGTGTGGAGCAGCGCCGCGCTGGATCTGGCGATCCTCAAGGCAGAGGGTACGTTCACCGCCGCGAAGATGGGCAGCGTGGCCGATGTGCGCGTGGGCGAGGAGGTGGTCGCCATTGGCACGCCCTTGGCGCTGCAGTTCCAGCACACCGTCACCGGCGGCATCGTCAGCGCGCTGAACCGCACGCTGCAGGTGCCCTCCGAGGGCAGCGCGGCGTTCATGGAGCAGCTCATCCAGACCGACGCGGCCATCAATCCCGGCAACTCGGGCGGGCCGCTGCTCAACGCGCGGGGCGAGGTCATCGGCATCATCACCGTGCGCGTGGAGGAGGCCGCGGGCATCGGATTTGCCATCCCCATCGACATCGCCCGCCCCATCGTGCAGCACTTCATGGAGGACGGGGAGTACGTCACCCCGCAGCTGGGCGCCTACCTGTTCGACAGCGAGATCGCCCGCTACTACGACGCGGCATCCACCATGACCACGGGCCTGTACGTCATCGACCTGACGCCCGGCGGTGCGGCGCAGCGCGCGGGCCTGCGCACTGGCGACGTCATTTTGCAGGCCGACGGGAGGGTGTGCGATACGCTGCTCGACCTGCGCTACGCGCTGCTCAGCCACAAGGTGGGCGAGACGCTGCAGCTGACCGTGTCCCGCGACGGCGAGATGCTGACGCTGCTGTCCGTGCTCACCGCGCAGCAGTAGCCGGCGGGTTTGCCCCTCGACAGCGCCGCGCGGTTGGGGTATAATGGTGCCGAGGTGAATGCAATGAACCGGGAATCCAGGCAGCTGCTGGCCGTCAACGCGCTCTACGCGCTGATCCCTGTGCTGCTGCTGATCGTGCCCAAACTGTTTGCCAAGGCGGAGCTTGCGCCCTACGGCGCGGGCTACAATGCCTACATGCTGCTGGTGGAGCTCGGCGCGATCGTGCTGCCCGCGCTGGTCTGGTGCTGCACGCCCGCAGGACGCCCCACCGCGCGCGCCTTCTGGGCGCAAAGGCCCGGCCCCGGGCTGCTGCTGGTGGTGCCGCTGGCCTTCTGCGCGTACTTTGCCATCAACGGCGTCACGGTGCTGTGGTCGCTGCTGCTGGGCGCGCTGGGCCTGAACGTCATCCCGCAGACCGTCGTGCCGCCGCAGTCGGGCGCGCAGCTGGGCATCGGCCTGCTCATCATCGCGCTGTGGCCCGCGCTGTGCGAGGAATATTTCTTCCGTGGGATTTTGCAGCCCGCGCTGCACCGGCGCCTGCCCCCGTGGGCGGCGATCGCGCTGGGCGGCTGCCTGTTTGGGCTGGTGCACGGCCAGCTGGGCGCGCTGCCCGGGCATGTGCTGCTGGGCGTCGGGCTGTGCCTGGTGGCCTACTGGACGCGCTCGGTGTGGTACACCATGCTGTGGCATTTGATCCAGAACGGCATCGCGATGGTCATTTCCTACTATTCCGGTGAGATCCTGCAGGCCTCGCAGAGCGCGGCGGGCATGGACGCCTCCGCGATGCTGGCCCAGCAGCCGCTGCTGATGGCGATGAGCGCCACGATGCTGCTGCTCACCTTCGGCGCGGGCGCGGCAGCGTGCCTTGCGCTGCTGTGGCTGACCGCGCGCAGGCATCGGGAGCAGCCCATCCCCCGCGCGGAAGGCAAGGTGCATCCGCTGGCCTGGTCGCCGCTGCTGATCGCGGCGGGCTGCATAGCATACCAGTACGTGAGCTCGGGCATCGCGATGTGGGGAGGTGCCGCGTAATGCGCGCCGCGCTGCTGTGCGTCGGCCGCCTCAAGGAGAAGTATTGGCGCGACGCCTGTGAAGAATACCTAAAGCGCCTGACGCGCTACGGGCAGGTGGAGGTCGTCGAGGTGCCCGACGCGCCCGAGCCTGCCCACCCCAGCCCCGGCGCCAATGCGCAGGTGCTGCAGACCGAGGGCGAGCGCATCCTTGCCAAGATCCGCCCGGACGACGTGGTGATCGCCCTTGCGGTGGAGGGCAAGACCTACACCTCCGAGGGCTTTGCGCAGCATGTGGAGCGCGTCATGCAGCGCGGGCGGCTGGTGTTCGTCATCGGCGGGTCGCTCGGTTTGTCGCCCGCGGTCTACGCGCGCGCCGACGAGCGCATCTCCTTCTCCACGCTGACTTTTCCACACCAGATGATGCGCGTGGTGTTCCTCGAGCAGCTCTACCGCGCCTGCCGCATCTCGGCCGGGGAGCCGTATCACAAGTGATTTTCCCCGAAACAAGGGGATTTTTCCACAGAATTGACAAATTTGCTCACAATATCCCCATGGTTTGGCCGGGTTATCCACAAGCCGTCCACAGTTTTTGTGGATAAAACAGTACGTCGGATGAAAACGGAAGTTTTCCACAGTTTGCACAGGTGTTTGTGGAAAAGTGGAAATCCGCTGTGGATATTGCCCGCAGCCTGTGGATAAAGCCGGGGATAAAAACGTGACGGCCCTGTGAAAGGAAACAAATCGTAGTTTACAATACAGGAACAAATACAAACGGAGGATTGCAGCCATGAACGTATGCGTCTACCCCAACGGCGACCTCGCGTCCGTCGCCGCGGCGGTGCTCATCGCCGGTCAGGTCATCGATAAACCCAAGAGCGTGCTGGGCCTTGCCACGGGCTCCACGCCCCTGCCCATCTACCGCGAGCTGATCTCCATGTGGCACCGCGGCGTGATCGACTTTAAGAATGTCGTGACCTACAACCTGGATGAGTACGTGGGCCTCGGCCCCGACCACCCCTGCTCCTACCGCCGCTTCATGCAGGAGAACCTGTTCGACCACATCAACGTGCCGCAGGGCAACATCCACATCCCCAACGGCCTGGCGCAGGACGTGGACGCCGAGTGCGCCGCCTACGACGCAGCCATCTCCGCTGCGGGTCGGCTGGACCTGCAGCTGCTGGGCCTGGGCGCCAACGGCCACATCGGCTTCAACGAGCCGGCGGCGGTGTTCACCACCCACAGCTACTGCGTCAAGCTCTCCGAGCAGACGCTCAAGGACAACCGCCGCTTCTTCGAGGACGGCGCGCCCATGCCCACCCACGCGCTGACCATGGGCATCGCGTCCATCATGCAGGCCAAGCGCATCGTGCTGGTCGCTACCGGCAAGAACAAGGCCGCCGCCGTGCGCGCGATGATCGAAGGCCCTGTCGACCCCATGGTGCCCGCGTCCATCCTGCAGATGCACCGCCACGCAACCATCCTGCTCGACGCCGACGCGGCAAGTCTGCTCAGCAGGTGAGAATAACGGGGGATTTCCCCGGGAAAGGAGCTTTATATGGAAGAACTTCGCACGATCATGGAAGCTTTTGTCGCCTCCGGATGGGAGCTGATCGCCGAGCCCGCGCAGCAGTGGCTGAACGGCACGGCGGACCGGAAGGCGTTCATCGCGGCCATCCGGCGGGCCGACGCGGAATGCGGCTCCTGCGGCTGCGAGCTGGACCCGCTCTACAAGCGCGCGCTGGAACTGCTTTGATGATTTGCCTTCTCTTTTCCGGGAAGTTGGTGCTTGACGGACACCTCATCAGTCGCCTGCGGGCGCCAGCTTCCCCTCAAGTAAACACTGAACAAAAGGCGAAAAAGAAAGATAAGGTGGCATACGAAAACTGGAGGAAGCAGAATGGCATAGAAAAGCACTTAAGTGAAGGATGGATGGACATATTTGCGTCGTAAGAGGTGCAAG
>JAXEXP010000118.1:0-4332 GCA_034113365.1 Candidatus Spyradocola sp. | reverse complement strand
GCGGCCATCGGCAAGGTTATAGAGACGCAGCGTGCTGTAGAATCGCAGTTCATCAATGCGATGCTGTCGCTCCACCTTTCCGTTGTGTCTGGGCGTTGCGATCCGGATGCGCTGGTAGAGAATATCCATATCCTTCAGCGCTTGCTCAAACTTCCTCAAGCCCGACGACATGCGCAAGTACGTGTTCCCGTGGCACAAGAAGATCGTCGAGGCGGCGCACCGCAACGGCAAGCCCTGCCTGCTGCACTCCTGCGGCAAGTTCGACGACGTCATCGACGACGTGATCGACGACATGAAGTTCGATTGCCGCCACTCCTACGAGGACAACATCTGCCCCGTGGAGGACGCCTACGAGCGCCTGCACGGCCGCATCGCCATCGCGGGCGGCATCGACATGAACCTGCTCGCCTCCGGCACGCCCGAGCAGGTCTACGCCCGCTCCCGCGCCATGCTCGAGCGCACCGAAGGCCGCGGCGGCTACCTGCTGGGCACCGGCAACAGCGTCCCCGAGTACATCCCGCTGGAAAACTACTGCGCCATGACCCGCGCCGCGCTGGAGCACGACGCCTAACCATTTCAACTAAAAAGCAAAGGCTCATGCTCCAACCGGAAGCATGAGCCTTAATGCAATCCTCTCACCGCCGCAGCGATTTCACATGGCGAAGCCATATTTCACACCGCAAGGCGGTATTTCACCCACCCGAAGGGTGGATTTCACAGAAAAAAAGCATCCTTGTGGATGCTTTTTCTATCTGGTGGAGCTAAGGGGACTTGAACCCCTGACCTCTACACTGCCAGTGTAGCGTACTAGCCAACTGTACTATAGCCCCAGGCACGTGTAGTATGATAACACGCGCGGCGGCATTCGTCAACAGTTTTTTTGCATTCGCGCGGAATTTTTATTTCGCGGCGCGGTCAAACTAGCCGAAGGGAAAGGAGAGGATGCCCGTGTTGTGGGATATCGGGCGCACTGTGCTGTTTTCACTCACGTCCATCGTGGCGCTGTTTTTTCTGACCAAGATGATCGGCAACCGGCAGGTTTCGCAGCTGTCGCTGTTCGATTACATCAACGGCATCACCATCGGCTCCATCGCGGCGGAGCTGGCCACCTCGCTGGAGACCGACGTGGCAAAGCCGCTGACGGCGATGGTGATCTATGCGCTGGCCACCTTTGCCGTCTCCATCATCAGTTCAAAATCGCTCAAGTTCCGGCGCTTTGCGATGGGGCGGCCGCTGGTGCTGATGGAGGACGGGCGCATCTATGCCCACAGCCTGGCCCGGGCGCGGGTGGACCTGAGCGAGATGCAGATGCAGCTGCGCGGCATGGGGTATTTCAACATGGACGACGTGCAGACCGTGGTCATGGAGCCCAACGGCAAGATGAGCGTGCTGCCCCGGTCGGGCAAGCGGCCCGTCTGCCCGGAGGACATGGGCATGCAGCTGCCCGAGGAGAAGCCCGTGACCAACGTGATATTGGACGGCGCGGTCCTCAAGGACAACCTGCGCCGCACGGGCAACAACGAAAAATGGCTGGAGAACCGCCTCAAGGAGCTGGGCATCGCAGACCCTGCGCGCGTGTTCCTCGCCACCTGCGACGGCAACAACGTGCTGTCGGTCTACCTGTGCATCACCAAGGAACGGGATATGGATATTTTCACATAAAGTCAGTTTTTACGCGCTGCAAAAGGGTTTGACGAACTGCATAAAATGCGCTATGATAGCATCGGTGTGAACTGCAGATACGATAACACTGCAAAAAAGGAGAAGGCTATCATGGTTGTGGTTCTGATCCCCTCCTATAAGCCGGATGAGGGGCTCATCACGCTGCTGGAGCAGCTCACCGCGCAGGGCCGCTATGCGGGCATTGTGGTGGTGGACGACGGCGGCGGAGCGGAATACAGCAGCTACTTTGACCGCGCGGCGAGCATGGAAGGCGTGTTCGTCACGCACCATGCCGTAAACCTTGGCAAGGGCAGGGCGCTCAAGACGGGCATCAACGAGATCATGCAGCGCTATCCCGGCGCGCATGTGGTCACCGCCGATTCCGACGGCCAGCACACGCCCCGCGACATCGCCCGGGTGGCGGACGCGCTGGAGGCGAGCGACGGCAGCACCATCGTGCTGGGCAAGCGGGTGTTCGGCAAGGGCACGCCCCTCAAATCCCTGCTGGGCAATACCATCACCCGGTGGGTGTTTGCGCTCTCCACCGGCAAAAAGGTGTACGATACGCAGACGGGCCTGCGCGGCCTGCCCGCGGAGCTGCTGCCCGAGATGATGCGCATCCCCGGCGAGCGCTACGAATATGAGATGAACATGCTGCTGCAGGCCCCCAGGGACGGCGCGGAGTTCAGCGAGATCGAGATCGAGACGGTCTATATCAACAACAACGCGGGCTCGCACTTCAATCCCGTGCGCGACGCGCTGCGCGTGTTTTCCCGCGTGCTGGCGTATGCGGCGTCCTCCATGCTCAGCTTTGCGGTGGACTACTTCTGCTACGCCGTGCTCATTGAGCTGGTGCATTTGCAGCCCGAGCTCGCGTTCATCGGCGCGCGCGCGGTCAGCTCCGTGGTCAACTTCTCGCTCAACCGCAACATGGTGTTCGGCGCGCAGAAGGGCAGCTGGTGGAAGCAGGCGCTGGGTTACTATGCGCTGGTCGTGGTCATCGCGGTCACAGGCTCCCTGCTCGTGGATCTGGGCACGAGCGCGCCCATCCATCTGAATGAATACATCGTCAAGATCATCGTGGACGTGATGCTCAGCGTGGTGTCGTTCTTCGTGCAGCGCGTGCTGATCTTCCGCCCCATCCGCAAGAAGAAGGCGTAAGGGGGGGAGAGCGGCTATGGATCTGTTTTCCGCGGCGAACAACGAGCAGCGTCTGGCGCCGCTCGCCGACCGCATGCGCCCGCGCACGCTGGACGAATTCCTGGGCCAGAAGCACATCGTGGGTCCGGGCACGCTGCTGCGCCGCGCCATCGAGGCCGACCGGCTGACCAGCTGCATCTTCTTCGGCCCGCCGGGCGTGGGCAAAACCACGCTGGCCTCCATCATCGCCAACACCACGTCCTCCGAGTTTGTGCAGCTCAACGCCGTCACCTCGGGCGTTGCCGAGGTGCGCAAGGTCATCGACGAGGCGCGCGACCGCATGCGCATGTACGGCAAGTCCACTTACCTGCTGCTGGACGAGTGCCACCGCTGGTCCAAGTCCCAGTCGGACTCCATACTGCCCGCCATCGAGCGCGGCGTCATCCGCTTCATCGGCTCCACGACGGAGAATCCCGTCATCGCCATGACGCCCGCGATCGTGTCGCGCTGCCGGCTGTTTGAGTTCAAATCGCTGACGCAGGAGGACATCAAAACCGCGCTGCTGCGCGCGCTGCACGACGAGGAGCGCGGCTTTGGCCGGATGCAGGTGGAGCTTACGGACGAAGCGCTTGCGCACTTTGTAGCGATGTCCAACGGCGACGTGCGCAGCGCGCTCAACGCGCTGGAGCTCGCAGTGCTGTCCACGCTGCCGGACGAAAACGGCGTGATCCTGGTGGACGCGCAGGTCGCGGCGCAGTCGGTGCAGCAAAAGGTGCTGGCGATGGACGAGAGCTACTATTACGACATGCTCTCGGCCTTCTGCAAGTCGCTGCGCGGCTCGGACAGCGACGCGGCGCTGGCGTGGTTTGCGCGCATGGTGACCAGCGGCGTGGATCCGCGCATCATCGTGCGGCGGCTCATCGCGCACGCGTCCGAGGACGTGGGGCTTGCCAATCCGCAGGCCATGCTCATGGCCACCGCCGCGTGGACGGCGCTGGACGCCATTGGCATGCCTGAGGCGCGGCTGCCCATCGCGCAGGCCATCATCTACATCTGTGAGTCCAGTAAGTCCAACTCCGTGGTCATGGCGGTGGACGCCGCCTTTGAGGCCGCAAAGAGCGCCGAGAACCGCCCCGTGCCCGCCCATCTGCGCGACACCCACTACAAGGGCGCCGACCGCCTGGGCAGCGGCGAGGGCTACAAGTATCCGCACGACTATCCCGGCCACTACGTCCGGCAGCAGTACATGCCCGACGACGCGCTGGGTCAGCAATACTACATCCCGTCTGAGATGGGATTTGAAGACAGAATCCGCCAGCAACGGGCGGCGAGAGGAAAGAAGGAGAGCACATGATCAAAAAATCTGACGCAGAACTGATCCTGTCCTGCGCGCTGCGCACGGGCGGCGACTTTGCCGAGATCTTCGCCGAGGACGTCAACGCGGGCAGCATCGGCCTGCTCGACGGCCGCATCGAGGCCGCCAACCGCAGCCACACCCGCGGCGCGGGCATCCGTGTGTTCCGCGGCACG
>JAXEXP010000117.1:0-6681 GCA_034113365.1 Candidatus Spyradocola sp. | reverse complement strand
ATCCGGACCGGCATCGCGCCGCTGATGACGCAGCCCACCGCGGCCTGCGAGTGCGCCGACGAGGCGCTCTACGGCATGAAGGTGGAGGTGCTGGAGCAGGCGGGCGACTGGTCGCGCGTGCGCACGCACTACGATTACGAGGGCTGGACGCGCAGCGACAACCTGATGGCGCACGAAGGGCGCGTGGCCGCGTTTGACGCCATGGAAAAGCGCGTGGTGCTGCGCCCGCTCATCGACCTGATGCACGAGCCCAAGGTGCAGTCCTGGCCGCTGGTCTCCGTGCCGCGCGGCGCGGTGCTGGCGGTGACGGGCAGGGAGCGCGAGAACCACTGGGTGCAGGTGATGCTCTGCGACGGGCGCCTGGCCTGGACGCGCACCACCAACCTGGGGCCGCACATCACGTCGTGGAAGAAAGAGGACGAGGCCGCGCTGCGCCGCGCGTTTGTGGACAACGCGATGGCCTACCTCGGCTCGCAGTACCGCTGGGGCGGCAAGACGCCGCTTGGCATCGACTGCTCGGGGCTGTGCTCGATGGCCTACCTGATGGCCGGCGTGGTCATCCACCGCGACGCGTCCATTCAGCCCGAGTTCTGTATACACGAGATCGACTACAAGGACATCCGGATGGGCGACCTGATGTTCTTCCCCGGGCATGTGGCGATGTACATCGAGGACGGCAGGTTCATCCACTCCACGTCGCATGTGGGCGACGAGGGCGTGGTGCTGGCCACGCTCGACCCGGACGACCCTGCCTGCCGGCGCGATCTGCTGGAAACCATGAAATACTGTGGGAGCATCTTCTGATGGAACGAATATTCTACAACGCGCGGCTGCATGCGCTGGACGGCGTGCTGCCGCAGACCGCGCTTGCGGTGGAAAACGGCCGCATCTGCGCGCTGGGCTCGGATGAGGAGCTGCTGGCGCGCGCGGGCGAGGGCGTGGAGCGCATCGACCTAGACGGGCGCACGGTGTACGCGGGCTTTGGTGACACGCACATGCACCTGCTGCACTTTGGCGTGACGCTGAGCGAGGCGGAGCTCAAGGACGCGCGCTCCATGGACGAGGTCAAGCGCATCATCCGCGCATTCATCGACAACAACCGCGTTCCCGCGGGCACGGTGGTGTATGCGCACGGCTGGAATCAGGATCTGTTTCCAGACCGGCACATCCCGACGCGCCTCGATCTGGACGAGGTGTCTGACGTCCATCCCATCGTCGCGTCGCGCATCTGCGGGCATCTGGTCACGGGCAACACCGCCGCGCTTGCGCACTTTGGCATCGCGGCGCAGACGCGCGTGCCCGGCGGCGAGGTGCTGCTGGACGAAAACGGCGTCCCCACCGGCGTGGTGACGGAGAACGCCACCGAGCTGTTCTACAAGAGCGGCAGCGACGTGCCCGTCGAGCGCGTGATGGACATCCTGCGCGCGTCCACCGCCTACGCGGCCTCGCGCGGCATCACCAGCGTGCACTCGGACGACCTGCACGGCATGACGGGCTGCTCGCCGCAGACCGTGGTCGAGGCCTATCGCCGCCTTGCCGAGGCGGACGAGCTGTCCGTGCGCGTCAACGAGCAGTGCCAGCTGGTGGACGACGAGGAATTCAACTGGTTCTTCGGCGCGGGCTACGGCGCGGGGCAAACCTTTGGCGCGTTCAAGCTCAACAGCCGCAAGATCATCTCCGACGGCTCCCTGGGCGGCAGAACGGCCTGCATGCGCGCGCCGTATGCCGACGATCCCACCACCTGCGGCATCCTGTGCTACACTTCGGAGGAGCTGGACAAAATGGTGCTGCAGGCGCACGAGCGCAACATGCCCGTAGCGGTGCACGCCATAGGCGATAAGGCGATGGAGCTTGCGCTTAACGCCATTGAAAAGGCGCAGAAGGCGCGGCCCGACCTGCATCCCCGCCACGGCATCGTGCACTGCCAGATCACCGACGAGGGGCTGCTGGACCGCTTCCGCGAGCTGGGCGTGCAGGCGTACGTGCAGCCCGTGTTTCTGGAATACGACGCGCACATCGCGGCGGCGCGCGTGGGCGAGGAGCTTGCGGCGACCAGCTACAACTGGAAGTCGCTGCTGGAGCGCGGCGTCAACGTCTCCGGCGGGTCGGACTGCCCGGTGGAGAACATGGACAGCCTGCCCAACCTCTACTGTGCGATGACGCGCATGGACTTTGACGGCAAGCCCGCTGGCGGCTTCCATCCCGAGCAGAACCTGTCCGCGCAGCAGGCGCTGCAGGTGTTTACAATCAACGCGGCGGTGGCCAGCGGCGACGAGGATCACCGGGGCGACCTGCGCGTGGGCTTCGACGCCGACCTTACGATACTGGAAAAGGACTTCTTTGACGTTCCCGCCGAAGCAGTCAAGGACGTTCCCGTCTTTATGACGGTGATGGGCGGCAAAATCCGCTACCGCGCGGACGCATAAACGAGGGGCTTGGCAGCATACGCATAGAGCAAAACCACGACGAGATGGAGGAACTGCCCTATGCGCAAGCTGCAAAGCCCCTTTTTTACGCAGGCGGCCGACTGGCTGGGCAGACATCTGCAGACCATTACACAGGCCTGTCTGGTGCTCTGTCTGGCGCTGATCTCCGTCGCCTACATCCGCCTGTTCAACCCCACGGCCTTTGAGAGCGCATTCTCGCCCGCGAGCCGTCCGCTGCCGGTGTACAACGTCAGCACCGAGGAAAAGAAGGTCGCCATCTCCTTTGACGCGGCATGGGGCGAGGAAAAGACCGACGAGATCCTGAAGATCCTGGAGGATCACAACGTCAAGACCACGTTCTTCCTCGTGGGCTACTGGGTGGATAAGTACCCCGACCGCGTCAAGCAGATCTACGACGCGGGGCACGAGATCGGCAACCACTCCAACACCCATCCGCACATGAGCGAGCTGAGCAACGCGCAGATCTCGCAGGAGCTCTCCGCGCTGTCGGACAAGGTGGAGGCCATCACCGGCACGCGGCCCACGCTGTTCCGCCCGCCCTACGGCGATTACGACGACCAGGTGGTGCTGCAGGCGCGCAAGGACGGCTATGAGGTCATCCAGTGGAACGTAGACTCGCTGGACTGGAAAAACCTGGGCGTCGATCCCATGATCAAGCAGGTGACAAAGGAGATCAACCCCGGCGACATCATACTGTTCCACAACAACTCGCAGTACATCACCCAGGCGCTGCCCGCGATACTGGACTACATCCAGTCGCAGGGCTATGAGATCGTGCCGGTGTCCGAGCTTGTGCTCGAGGGCGAATACTGGATCGACCACACGGGCTGCCAGCACGCCGGAAAAGCGGGTGATGCAAATGGATAACGCCGCACAGCTCTGCGGTCAGATCGTGTCCCCGCCGGTGTTTTCCCATGAGAGCCACGGCGTGCGGCTCTACCAGTGCCGCATCGCGGTGCCGCGGCTGTCGGGCGTGCTGGACACCGTGGTGCTGCTCGTGCCCGAGGCGCTGATTGGGCGCATGCAGGGGCGCGTGTGCGTGCGCGGCCAGCTGCGCGGCTACACCCGCCAGGACGCCGACAAGCGGCGGCTCAAGCTGATGGTGCTGGTGCGCGCGGCGGACGACGAGGTCCCGCAGGAGAACAACCTCATCGAGCTGACCGGCGAACTTGCGCGCGAGGTCTACTACCGCAAGACACCGCTGGGCCGCGAGATCGCCGACCTGATGCTCAAGGTGCCCCGGCCCTACACCGGCACCGACTACATCCCCTGCGTGGTGTGGGGGCGGTGCGCGCGGTTCTGCTCACACCTGGAAAAGGGCGCAAGGCTCAAGGTCGCCGGCCGCATGCAGAGCCGCGAATACATCAAGCTCACCGAAGAGGGCGAGGAAAAGCGCACGGCCTACGAGCTGTCCATCGGCAAGCTGACCGTGCTGGAAAACGAATAGCAAATATTGTGATTGACCCGCATTTGCGGGTTAATTTTTTGCGTTGTCAACTTTTGCTATGCGAAAAGGGGCAAATGTGGTACAATAGTGAGTATAAAAAGATGGGGGGATTTGCGTATATGAAAATCGTGCGTGCAAAGTGGAAGGACGAGTGTTTTTACGCCGCGCTGGACGGCGATGTGCTGCGCCCGCTGGTGGGCGAGCCTTTTGAACGAATCGAGGAGGATGGACGCAGCATCCCGCTTGCGGATGCGCAGCTGCTGGCGCCCTGCCGCCCGGGCAAGGTCGTGGCGGTGGGCCTGAATTATCTGGATCACATCAAGGAAATGAACGACCCCATGCCCGACGAGCCGGTAATCTTCATCAAGCCCGCCTCCGCCGTGATCGGGCCGGGGGAGGCCATCGTCTGCCCGAAGCGCTCCAGCCGCGTGGATTACGAGGCGGAGCTGGCCGCGGTGATCGGCAAGCGCTGCAAAAACGTGTCCGCGCAGGACGCACCGCAGTACATACTGGGCTATACCTGCCTCAACGACGTCACCGCACGCGACATTCAGCCCATCGACGGCCAGTGGACGCGCGCCAAGGGCTTTGACACCTTTGCGCCCATCGGGCCGTGCATCGAGACGGAGTTCGACCCCAGCAATGCGCCCATCCAGTCGGCGCTCAACGGCAAGGTGTGTCAGGATGGCAATACCTCCATGATGATGCGCTCGGTCAGCGAGCTGGTGGCCTTCATCTCCGGCGTGATGACGCTTGAGCCGGGCGACGTGGTGACCACCGGCACGCCCGAGGGCGTCGGCCCCATGCAGCCGGGCGACACCGTGGAGGTGCGCATCGGCGGCATCGGCACGCTGGCAAACCCCGTTGTGGCGGAATAAACGCTTTAGGAGGTACGGATCATGTATCAATCCAAGCTGAGCAACCAGCAGATCGACCATCTGTTTGAGGCCATATTGACGCTGGAAACGGTGGAGGACTGCTATCGGTTTTTTGAGGATCTGTGCACCATACACGAGCTGCAGTCGCTGGCGCAGCGCATGGAGGTCGCCCGTCAGCTGGACGAGAAAAAGACCTACAGCCACATCGCGGAGGACACCGGCGCGTCCACGGCCACCATCAGCCGCGTGTCCCGGTGCCTGATCTACGGCGCGGACGGCTACCGCAGGGCGCTGGACCGCATCAAGGAGAAGAACGCGCAGGACGGCGCGCAGCCGGAGCCTGCACAGGACGAGGAGTAATCAAAGCATGAACGATCAGGAGCTTCGCTGCGCGCTGCTGGAGAAGGAGTTTGCAAGGCTCAACCCCCAGCAGCGCCAGGCGGTATTTCAGATAGAGGGGCCGCTGCTGGTGCTGGCCGGCGCGGGCTCGGGCAAGACCTCGGTGCTGACCCAGCGCATCGCCTACATGATGCGCTACGGCAACGCCTACCACAGCGAGAGCGACCCCGCCTACACAGCGCAGGAGCGCGCGCACTTGGAGAATTGCCTGCGCAGCGGCCTGGACGAGTACGGCGCGTCGCTGCTTGCCGAGCAGCCCGTCGATCCCTACAACATACTGGCCATCACCTTCACCAACAAGGCCTCCCGCGAGATGCGCGAGCGCATTGAAAAGCTGGTGGGCGACAGGGCGTCCAAGCTATGGGTGTCCACCTTCCACGCCACCTGCTGCCGCATCCTGCGCCGCGACATCGAGAAGCTGGGCTATTCCAACAACTTCACCATCTACGACGACGAGGACCAGATGTCCATCATCAAGGACGTGCTCAAGCAGCTCGACCTGTCGGACAAGGTCTACCCGCCGCGCGAGATGAAGGCCAAGATCGGCGACGCGAAGATGAACATGCTCTCGCCGGACGAATACTTCGCCCAGAGCGAGAAGGACTTCCGCATGCAGAAGATCACGGACGTCTACCGCCTCTACGAGGAGCGCCTGCGCCACAACAACGCGCTGGACTTCGACGACCTGCTGCTCAAGACGCTGGAGCTGTTCGTCAGCGTGCCGCCGGTGCTGGAGCACTACCGCAGGCGGTTCAAGTACATACTGGTGGACGAGTATCAGGACACCAACCACGTGCAGTACGAGTTCATCCACGCGCTGACGGGCGGGCAGAACAACCTGTGCGTCGTGGGCGACGACGACCAGTCCATCTACGGCTGGCGCGGCGCGGACATCTACAACATACTGGACTTTGAAAAGGACTACAAGGGCTGCAAGACCATAAAGCTGGAGCAGAACTACCGCTCCACCAACTGCATACTGGAGGCGGCAAACGCCGTCATCGCCAACAACATGGGCCGCAAGGTCAAGAACCTGTGGTCGGAGCGCGGCAAGGGTCAGCCCATCATCGTGGCGGGGCTGCCGGATGAGCAGAGCGAGGCGGGCTTTGTCTGCCGCGAGATCCTGCGCATGCACGCCGAGGGCATGAAATACCAGGAAATGGCGATCCTATACCGTACCAATGCGCAGTCCCGCGTGCCCGAGGAGCACCTGATCTTCTCCGGCATCCCGTACCGCGTCTACGGCGGGCAGAAGTTCTACGACCGCAAGGAGATCAAGGACGTGCTGGCCTACCTGCGCCTGTCCGTCAACCCCAACGACGACATCGCGCTGCGCCGCATCATCAACGAGCCGCGCAGAGGCATCGGCGACGCGACGGTGGAGGCGCTGGCAGATTGGGCGCAGGCCAACGGCGACTCCATGCTGGGCGCCGCGATGGAGGTGGGCGAGGTCGAGGGCCTGAGCAGCCGCGCGGCCACCGCCGTGCAGAAGTTCGCAGACCTGATGGCC
>JAXEXP010000116.1:0-9092 GCA_034113365.1 Candidatus Spyradocola sp. | reverse complement strand
CCCTCCAGTACGTCCAGCTGGGCGCGCTTTTCCCGCACCTCGCTCTCCAGCTGCTCCCTCTGCTGCTGCAGCAGCAGCGCGATGACGCTGCCCGGATCCTCCTCCGCAAGCAGCTCCGCGATGCTGCCGATGGACAGCCCGATGCCGCGCAGAAAACAGATGATGCGCAGCCTGCGCACGTCCCCTTCGCTGTACAGCCGCCGTCCGCCCTCGCTCAGCGCCCCGGGCGTCAGGATGCCCCGGCTGTCGTAGTACTGCACCGTGCGCACCGATACGCCGCACAGCCGCGCGATCTCCCCGGTCGTGTATTGCGGCATAGCCCCTCGCCTCCTTTACAGCGCCACTTTAGCACATGACGCAGCGTCACATGCAACCCCTGACGCTGCGTCGTCGTTTGTTTTTCGCGACATATTATACATGGTTTCCGACATTCTGGCAACCAAGGGGTTGACAGTGCGGCGCGGTGTCACTATAATAAACCAAGTGATGCAAAACGCATGATGCAGAACAAGTGATGCAGAAAGGAGTCGACGACCGTGCCCCCCAAACCAAAGTTCACAAAAGAAGAGATCGTGCAGGCTGCGCTGGAGCTGGTCAGCGAAAAGGGAATGGAGGCCCTGACCGCCCGCGACCTGGGCGCGCGCCTGGGCAGCTCCGCCCGGCCGGTGTTTACGGTGTTTCAGTCCATGGAGGAGGTGCAGCGACAGGTGCGCGACGCCGCGATGGAACGCCTGCGCGGGTTCATCGCCACCGCTCCGGAGGATCTGCCGCCCTTCAAGCGCGTGGGCGTGGGCATGCTGGGCTTTGCGGTGCGCGAGCCCAAGCTCTATCAGCTGCTCTTTATGACGGAGAACGACACCGTGGGCAGCTTTGACGACCTGTTCGAACGCCTGGGCATCATGGCGGTGGACGCGGTACGGCTGCTGCAGGAGGAATACGGCCTGTCCGAGCCCCTTGCCCGCACGGTGTTCGAGCAGACCTGGATCTACACCTTCGGCGTGGGCGCGCTGTGCGCCACGCGTGCGGCCGCCTTTTCGGAGGCGGAGATGTCGTCCATGCTGTCCACGGCGTTTGCCGGCGCGCTGTTCACCGCGACCGCCGACGTCCCTCTGGACCGGTTCGTGCAGTCTTTGATCAAAAAATGACCTGGTGTACGCCCGATCCGGGGCTTGCATGTGACGCTGCGTCATGTGCTATCGTTGTGTGTGAAAACCGGGGCCTGCGCGCGCAGTCCCCACCATTGAGGAGGAGAAATCATGCTCAGAATTGAACACCTGACCAAGTCCTTCGGGGATAAAAAGGCCGTGGACGATCTGTCCCTGCACATCCTGCCGGGCGAGATCTACGGCTTCATCGGCCATAACGGCGCGGGCAAGACCACCACCATCAAGGCCTGCTGCGGCATTCAGCAGCAGGACAGCGGCGAGGTCTATATCGACGGCATCTCCATGCGGGCCGACCCGCTCGCCTGCAAGGCCAGGCTGGCCTACATCCCCGATAACCCCGACCTGTACGAGTTTATGACGGGCACGCAGTACCTGAGCTTCATCGCGGACGTGTTCGGCGTCAGCGCCGCCGACCGCAAATCGCGCATCAGCCGCTATGCGGACGCCTTCGAGCTGACCGACGACCTGCCCCAGTCCATCGCGGGCTATTCCCACGGCATGAAGCAGAAGCTGGCCATCATCTCCGCGCTGCTGCACGCCCCCAAGCTCATCATCATGGACGAACCCTTCGTGGGCCTCGACCCCAAGGCCTCCCATCTGCTCAAGGAGCTGATGCGCCAGATCTGCGACGAGGGCGGCGCCATCTTCTTTTCCACCCACGTGCTCGAGGTCGCCGAGCGCCTGTGCGACAAGGTCGCCATCATCAAGTCCGGCCGCCTGATCCGCTCGGGCAGCATGGAGGAGGTCAAGGGCGATGCCTCGCTGGAGGCCGTGTTCCTGGAAATGGAGGCGGAAAAATGACAAAGGCGCTCCTTAAAAAGCAGCTGCTGGAGGTGTTCTCCTGGCTCTACCGCGACCGCAAGACCGGCAAAAACCGCTCCAAGGGCGGCATCGCGCTCTATGCGGTGCTGTACCTGCTGCTGTTCGGCACGCTTGCGGGCATGTTCTTTTCCGCCGCGATGATGCTCTGCGCGCCGCTTGCGCAGGCTGGGCTGACCTGGCTCTACTTCGCGCTGATGGGGCTGATCTCCATCGCGCTGGGCGCATTTGGCAGCGTGTTCAACACCTATTCCTCGCTCTATCTTGCCAAGGATAACGACCTGCTGCTCTCCATGCCCATCCCCACGCGCTCCATCCTGCTGGCGCGCCTGTCCGGCGTGTACGCCATGGGCCTGCTCTACGAGCTGCTCGTGATGCTGCCCACGCTGCTGGTCTATTACATCGCGGGCTCGCCCTCGCCGCTGAGCGTTGTGCTCTCGCTGCTGCTGCCGGGGCTGCTGTCGGTGGTGGTGCTCACGCTCTCCTGCGTGTTGGGCTGGGTGGTCGCGCTCATCAGCAGCCGCCTGCGCCGCAAGAACCTGGTGGTGGTGCTGCTGTCGCTGTCCTTCATCGCCGGCTATTATTACGTCTATGCCCAGGCCTACTCCATGCTGGAGAGCATATTGGCCAACCCTGAGGCTTTTGCCGGCAGCATCCGCACCGCGCTCTATCCGCTCTATTTGATGGGGATGGGCGCGCAGGGCAGCATCCCCGCGCTGCTGGGCTTTGCGGCGATCGTGCTGGCGCTGTTCTTCGCGGTGTACCTGCTGCTGTCGCGCAGCTTCCTTCGGCTTGCTTCAGGCGGAAAGGCCGCGGAACGCGTCCCTGTCCGCAAAAAGGTCGAGCTCAGGGCGGGCAGCGTGGGCGACGCGCTGCTGCGCAAGGAGCTTCGCCGCTTCCTGGGCAGCTCCATCTACATGCTCAACTGCGGTCTGGGCGTGGTTTTCATGCCCATCGCCGCCGTCGCGCTGCTCATTAAGGCCGGGGATCTCCAGGCTCTGCTCGCGGAGATCCCCGAAGCGGAAGCGCTGCTGCCCCTGCTCGCCGCTGCCGGCGTCTGCCTGCTCATCAGCATGGTGGATCTGACCTCGGCCTCCGTCTCGCTCGAGGGCAAGACGCTGTGGCAGGTTCAGTCGCTGCCCGTAACGGGCTGGCAGGTGCTGCGCGCCAAGCTTCAGCTGCATCTGCTGCTGACGCTGCCGCCCGCGCTGCTGCTCTGCGTCTGCGCCGCCGTTGCGCTGCAGCTGGCCCCGGTCGAGGCCGCGCTGGTTGCGCTCACTGCGGCTGCCTTCTCACTCTTTTCCGCGTTGGGCGGACTTGCGCTCAACATCCGGCTTCCTATGCTCAACTGGACGAACGAGGTCGTGCCCGTCAAGCAGGGCGCAAGCGTCGTGCTGGCGCTGTTCAGCGCGTGGGCGGTCGTAGGCGTGCTGGCCGCGCTGTACGCCGCGCTGCGCAGCCTGCTGTCGCCCGTGCTGTACCTGCTGCTCGCCTGCGGCCTGCTGCTGCTCGGTGCGCTGACACTGTATTACTGGATCAAGCGCTCCGGCACGCGCATATTCGCCGCGCTGTGAGCCCATAGGAGAAAATCCATGAAAAGAGTTATACTTCTGCTGCTTTTGTTCACCCTGACCGCCGTGCTCTGCGCCTGCGTGGCCATACAGCCCGCCCCGACGCCCACCGCGTCCCCCGCGGACACGCCCGCGCCCACCGCGGAGCCGACGCCTGACCCCACAACCGAGCCCGCGCCCGATCCCACTGCAGCGCCCTCGCTGCAGCTGCCCATCCTCTCGCAGATCGATGAGAACGTGCAGCCCGGCACCGCAGGCTCCTCGCTCCGGGCGGTGCAGTCCGCCGCGGCGCTGCTGGACTGGGGCGACGCCACCGGCCTTGACCCCGAGGAGATCGAGAACGCCGCCCGCGAATGGCTGGACACCCTGACCGACGCCCAGCGCACCTCATTCATAGAAAAGCTCACGCTCGTGCGCGACACCGTCGATCAGCTCTTTACAGACAACGCGCCGGAACTGCTCGCAGACGCGGGCTGCGAGAACACCGCTTATCCTTGGGGCGGCGCGCCGTCCGAGGCCGTGCAGGCCGTGCTGCGCGCCGCAGGCCTCCAATAAATAAACCGACCACAACAAGAGGAGGAGAACCATGAACGTACTCGTGCTCAACGGCAGCCCCAAGCGGGGCGCCAGCGATACCCTGCACATCACCCGCGCGTTCGTCGACGGCATGCGCGACGGGGCACCCGTCAGCCTGCGCACCATCCACGTGCTCGACGAGCACATCGAATACTGCACCGGGTGCCTGGGCTGCATGCGCAACGGCGGCAACTGCATCCACAACGACGATATGCGCCGCATCCTCGAGGACATCCTCGATTCCGACGTGCTCATCTTCAGCTTCCCGCTCTACTGCTACGGCATGCCCGCGCCCCTCAAGGCGCTCATCGACCGCACGCTGCCGCTGTCGTCCATCGCCATGAAGAAGGTGGGCGACCATTATGAGCACGTGGGCCAGCGCGACTTTTCGCGCCTGCGCTATGTGATGATCAGCGGCTGCGGCTTCCCCAACAGCGAGCACAACTTCGAGCCCGCCGTGCAGCACTTCCGCCGCATGTTCGGCGAGGACGCCACCGTGCTGACCGTGGCCGAATCCCCGCTGTTCAACATCGCCGAGGCCGCGCCCGTCACACAGCCCTACCTTGAAATCGTCCGCCGCGCAGGCAGCGAATACGCCCGCGACGGCGTCATCTCCGAGGAAACGACGGCCGCTTTGGCCGTCCCCATGATCCCGCAGGAGACCTACGCCGCCATGGTCAACGGTACCATGCAGCCCTGACCGCAGAAACGGAGGCGCCCATGGCCTGGTTCAACCCCTTCGGCCTCGCATTCGTGGCCGTGCTGATGATCCCCAATCTCATCTTCGCCGCCAAATGCCGCGACGGCTTTGAAAACGCTCCCACCCTGCCCAAATGGCTGCTGATCCTGGAGCAGATCGGCCGCTTCGGCTGCTTTGCCACCATGGTGTTCAATCTGCCGGGCGCCGCGGTTGGCTTTCCGTCCAAAGCCGCGTTTGTGACCTACCTCATCGGCAGCTGCGCGCTGCTGCTGGCCTATTGCGCCGTCTGGATCGTCTGCTTCCGCAAAAACAGCCTGTTTCGCGCCGTCGCGCTGTCCGTGCTGCCCAGCCTGCTGTTCCTGCTGGACGGCCTTACCATGCGCTCGTGGCTGCTGACGGCCTTTGGGCTGCTCTTTGCGCCCTGCCACATCGCCATCAGCTGCGTCAACGCGCGGCGGAAGAAAAACTGAATCTACCGTCAGAAATGAAACGCCGGGAACTGTGTACAGAACGCACATTTCCCGACGTTTGTCGCTATTGACGCGCCCATTCCCGCGCAGGTATAATGAGTGCGTCCAAAACTGACACAAGGATATAAAAGGGGATCGGATTCATGGAGTATTACGTTGCAAAACAGGCCGGCTCCCAGCAGCTGGGCACAAAGGAACAGCCCTTTTCCACCATTTCGCAGGCAGCCGAGCGCGCGCTGCCCGGCGACACCGTACTCATCGGCGGCGGCATCTACCGCGAGTGGGTCAGCCCCGCAAACGGCGGCCTGAGCGATGACAACCGCATCACCTACGCAGCCCTTCCGGGCCAGACCCCCGTCGTCAGCGGAGCGGAGGAGCTGACCGGCTGACAGCCCGTGCAGCCCAACGTCTGGACGACCAGCGTGGACAACGCGTTTTTCGGCGACTACAACCCCTATGCAGACGCCATCTTTGGCGACTGGTATACCGACCTTGAGCCCGTGCACCACACCGGCGAGGTGTTCGTGGACGGCAGGGCGCTCTACGAGGTGCCCACGCTCGAGCTTCTCTGCGCCGGCCATCGCGAGTAGGGCTGGCACGCGCAGGTGGGGGAGGAGCGCACCACCTTCACCATCCACACCCCCGGCGTCGACCCCAATGTGAGTCTTACGGAGTGCTCCGTGCGCCCCTTCGGCTTCTTCCCGCAGGAGGAAAAGCGCAGCTTCATCACCGTCCGCGGCCTGACCGTCGAGAAGGTCGCCACGCAGTGGGCGCCGCCCACCGCCTTCCAGCCCGGCGCCATCGGCCCCAACTGGGCGCGCGGCTGGGTCATCGAGGGCTGCACCGTGCGCGACTCCAAGTGCACCGGCATCTCGCTTGGCAAGCGCCGCGACGACAAGGACAACATCTGGTCCATCGACCCCACCAAGGGCGGCGCGCAGACCTATACCGAGATCATCTTCTCCAACCTGCGCCGCGACTGGAACAAAAACGAGGTCGGCGGCCACCGCATCGAGGGCAACCACGTCTACAACTGCGGTCAGGCGGGCATCGTCGGCTGCATGGGCGCGGCGTTTTCCACCATCACCCGCAACGTCATCCACGACATCAACGTCCGCGGCGAGTTCACCGGCGCGGAGATGTCCGCCATCAAGCTGCATTGCGCCATCGACGTCACCATCGAGCGCAACCTGCTCTTCCGCAGCGTCCGCGGCCTGTGGCTGGACTGGGAGGCGCAGGGCGCGCGCGTGTCGCGCAACGCCTTCTTTGAAAACCAGTCCGAGGACCTGTTCATCGAGGTCTGCCACGGCCCCACAACCGTGGAGCACAACCTGTTCCTCTCCCGCCGCAGCTTCCTGAACGTGTCCCAGGGCACCGCGCTGGTGCACAACCTCTTCGCGGGCGAGATCAGCATGCACCCCGACACCAGCCGCTTCACCATGTACCACTTCCCGCACGATACCTTCATCGCGGGCAGCATGTTCATCTACGGCGGCGACGACCGCGTGCTCAACAACCTGTTCATCGGCAACGGTCTGGAGAACTGCGGCACCGTCGTCTACGAGGGCTACCGCGACGCCGCGCAGGGCGTGGCGCTCACCACCAGCGACTGCCCCACCGTCTATGCCGACAACACCTTCCCCGTCCACATCCGCGGCAACCTCTACCTCAACGGCGCGCACCGCTGGTCGGGAGTGCCCGAGAGCAGCCAGCAGCCCGACGCGGCCTCCTGGTCGGTCACGGAGGAGAACGGCGCGTTCTACCTCGACCTCAACCTGCCCGACAGCGCCTACGCAGCCACCGCACCCCTCGTATCCACCGAAACCCTCGGCAAGGCTTTCAAGTCCGAAGCCGCCTACGAAAACACCGACAGCACGCCGTTTACGCTCGACACCGACTTTGCCGGATATATGCACGGCGGGAACACGCTCCCCGGCCCCTTCGCCATCCCCACAACGCGCGTCCGCCTCACCCCTGAGGGCATGTAATCTCCTCAAAAAAACATAAAGCAAGGCCATGCCCCGATCCTGTCGGAGCATGGCCGTTCATTTACCTGTATTCCATTCGTCCCGCGTCACCGAGCACACGATGAGATCGCAGCGCTCTCCCGTCGCAAGATCCATCCGGCGCCCGCGCAGCCTTCCGTCAACTTGGAAGCCCAGCCGCTCGAGCAGCCTCACGGATGGCGCGTTTTGCGCATTGACCTTCGCTTCCAGCAGAAACAACCCTCGCTGCGCGAGATATTCCTGCGCAACGCAGCGCACTGCTTCCAAAGCATACCCCTTGTGCTGGAAACGCTCGCCGATCACATACCCGATCTCGCCAATGCCCAACTGTGCATACGGGATGTCCACCGTCACATACCCGATGGGCACGCCGCACGCCTTTTCCACGACCAGCCACGCGTTCTCATCGCGGGCGAGCGCCTCTACCAGCCCGCGCATCTGTTCCGCGTCCGTCATGGGATAGGGGAGCACATACCGCCCCAGCTGAGCATCCTGTCCCCAGCTGCGGAAGCAGCCCTCCGCATCCTCCGACACAAACCCTCGCAGAAACAGCCGCTCTGTCTCCATGGTCCGCATAGCGCTCTCTATTCCCACTCGCAAAATGAAACTTAATTCTAAACGCTTTTGTTTGGGGGATTTGATACCATTTGATTTTTCCTGATACCTATTATCCTTATCCTATGGGCTTGCCGAACTTTTGCTATCATTTGGCTATCAAGGAAATGGCTATCAACGGTAAAATTAGATTGGTTTCTCTGGTGGTTTACAACTACATTTTACCACGAAAGACAGGGAAATGCAATAACCTTCCTCGCTGTGGTGTATCAAGTGATCTTACTGAACATATGGCGCACCTTGTCCAGGCGGCTGTTTGGACGGCGGGGCTGGATGACCGGCTCGCCGACAGTGGCCTGATACCCTTTCAGTTCCGTCAGGCACACACTCCGCCCGTTGGTGTAAAAGGCCAAATCAGTACGGTATGCCTGTATGCAACGGGCGGGAATCTCGCCAGTAAAGACAACTTCATCCTTTTTTATCTGGGCCGTTTCGATGGTGGCACAGTATTTCGGCGCATCATGATAAGCCCTGGAAAGGTATTCCTGGGGCGCATAGAGGGTGAAGGAGAGATAAGGTTCCAGCAACTGCGTCCCTGATTCCTTCAATGCCTGTTCCAATACAATCGGGGCCAATGAGCGAAAGTCCGCCGGCGTGCTGACCGGGCTATAATAAAGCCCGTATTCAAAGCAAATCTTACAGTCCGTTACGTTCCAGCCACACAAGCCTTGCTCCAGACCGTAACGGATACCATCCATGACAGCGTTTTGAAAACTCTGGTTCAGGTATCCCAGGGAAACCCGGCTCTCGTATTTTACACCGGAGCCAAGCGGGAGCGGTGTAACAGACAGTCCGATAGATGCCCAAAACGGGTTGGGCGGCACCTCGATATGGATGGTGTGGCTGGCTGCTTTGAGCGGCCGCTCCATATAAATGACGGTGGGTTCCTTTACCACTGTTTCAAGCTTGTATTTTTCCGACAGCAAAGCGGAAACAACCTCCAACTGCACCCGGCCCAAAAAAGAAAGAATGATCTCATGGGTGATGGAATCCACCTCGCAGCGCAAAAGCGGGTCAGTATCCGCAAGTTGCGTAAGAGCGTCCAGCAACCGGTCTCTTTGCTCTGCCGTTTTTGGCGTAATCGTCGTCCGCAGCATAGGGAAGGGAACATCACTCCACATTTCACGAGGAAGTTGGGTTTTGTCCCCCAATATATCGTTTAATCTCAA
>JAXEXP010000115.1:0-5335 GCA_034113365.1 Candidatus Spyradocola sp. | reverse complement strand
AATCTCCCGCTTCGTTTGGTGCTGCCTTTGTCCATACTCCATTTCTGTGAAGTTCATCTGCTTTTCCATCTTTCTCACCTCGGTTCTATTATACTACTTCCTTTTCTTTTGATAAATCAGTGTTTACTCAAGGGGAAGCCTTTTGGGAGGTCTGGGGAGGTTTTGGGGGTGGTGGGACATTTCATCAGCCGGGTGCGGGCGGTCTATTTTTCTTGAGGGGATGAAAAAAGCTCCCTGCCTGCGGGAGGCGGGAGCTTTGGAGGGGTTACAGCTTGTAGGGGGCGAGACCGAGCTTTTTGTGGACCTTGGACATCATCTTGAAGGACATCTTGCCGGCGCGCTCGGCGTTGGTCTGCATGACCTTCTCGAGGAAGGGCTTGTCGGCCAGGATCTTGTAGTAGCGCTCCTGGACGGGGGCGAGCTCGGCGATGACGGCCTCGGCGACTTCCTCCTTGAGGGCGCCGTAGCCCTTGCCCTCAAAGCGGGCGACGATGGCGTCCATGTCCTCGCCGGTGATGGCGGCAAGGATGTCCAGCAGGTTGGACACGCCGGGCTTGTTGTCGCGGTCGTAGCGGATGACGCCCTCGGAGTCGGTCACGGCGCGCTTGAGCTTGCGGCGGATGTCCTCGGGCTTGTCGAGTATGGCGATGTAGGAGTTGGGCTCGTCGGACTTGGACATCTTGCGGGTGGGGTCGGTGATGGACATGATGCGCGCGCCCGCCTTGCCCATGTAGGCCTCGGGGACGGTGAACACGTCGCCGTAGATGTTGTTGAAGCGCAGCGCGATGTCGCGGGCGATCTCCAGGTGCTGCTTCTGGTCCGCGCCGATGGGCACGAGGTCCGTGCCGTAGAGCAGGATGTCCGCGGCCATGAGCACGGGGTAGGTGAACAGGCCGGCGTTGATGTTGTCGGCGTGCTTGGCGGACTTGTCCTTGAACTGGGTCATGCGCTGCAGCTCGCCCATGTAGGTGAAGCACCCCAGCAGCCAGCCCAGCTCGCTGTGGCCGGAGACGTGGCTCTGGCAGTACATGATGTTCTTCTCGGGGTCCAGGCCGCAGGCGATGAACAGCGCCAGCGTCTCCACGCAGCGGCGGCGCAGCTCGGCGGGGTTCTGGCGCACGGTCAGCGCGTGCAGGTCCACCACGCAGTAGATGCAGTCGTACTCCGGGTCGTCCTGGAGCTTGACCCAGTTGCGCAGCGCGCCGATGTAGTTGCCCAGCGTAAGGATCCCCGAGGGCTGGATGCCACTGAATATGATCTTCTTCTTTGCGGGTGCGGTGATCTCGGTCATGGTATGTTTCCTCCTGTTGCAGGTCGTTGATTCTAAAATAAAACTGCCCCCTGCATGTGCATGCAAAGGGCAGGATCAGGCTTGATGCTGCGGTACCACCTTTGTCGCGCCGAAGGGGCGCATCTCAATACAGAAGCGCGGGTAAAACACGCTCCCAGCCCGTAACGCAGGCTCTGCGGCGCAGATACTCGGGCGAAGCCGCCCTTTCCCCTTGCCCTCCGCGGCCCAGGTGCGCCAGCGCATCCGCCGGGCTTCCACCCTCCCCGGCTCGCTTGGGAAACGCTCATCGCGGCGCATTTCTTCCGCGTCAAAGGTTTACGGCAATTAGTGTAACACCCGCGGCGGGCTTTGTCAATCCATCATTTGCGGCGGGGACGGGGTTCCGCAAGGCGGGGAAATGTGGTATACTAGGGGACGACAATGGGCAAGGAGGCGCTTTTCTGATGAGCGAATTATATGAACAGGCGCGCGCGGCGATGCAGGAGCTGGTGGAGCGCGCGAAACTGAAAAAGGGACAGATCGTGGTGGTGGGCTGCTCCACCTCGGAGATCATGGGGGCGCGCATCGGCTCGTCGGGCACGCTGGAGGTGGCGCGGGAGGTGCTGCGCGGCCTGCGGGAGCCCGTGGAGGCTGCGGGCGGCGTGCTGGCGGTGCAGTGCTGCGAGCACCTCAACCGCGCTTTGGTGCTGCCCCGCGCGGCGCTGGAGGAAAAGGGCTTTACCGAGGTGTGCGCGCAGCCCTGGGAGCACGCGGGCGGCTCCATGGCGACGGCCTACTGGCAGGCGCTGGAGGAGCCGTGCCTGGCGGAGACCATCGTGGCCAAGGCGGGGCTGGACATCGGCGACACGCTGATCGGCATGCATCTTGCGCGCGTGGCGGTGCCGGTGCGGCTGGAAACGAAGTGCATCGGGCAGGCGCACCTCTGCGCTGCGGTGACGCGGCCGCCGCTGATTGGCGGGGAGCGCGCGCGCTATCCGCAGAAGATCCGATAGATGGGAGAAAACATGGACTACACGTTTGAAAACATCAGCAGACAGGCGCTTGCGCCGTTGATCGCGGAGTTTTTTGGCACGCTGGGCAGCGGCACGGACGGATTCTTTGACGATCACATCTGGAACGCGGCGCTGCATGAGATCCGGCGCGGCGGCGAGGTCTGCGGGTTTGTCGCGGAGAAGGATGGGCTGCTGGCGGCGTTTTAGCTGCGGCAGGCATGGCTGCGCGACGCGAGGGCGGTGCTGGAGCAGGCGGTGGCGCGGTTTGGCCTGAAAAGAGCGTTTGTGACCAGCGGCGACGGCGCGATGGTGAGCCTGTGCCTGGAGCGGGCGGTGCTGCGCGGCGGGAAGATCGAGCTGCAGGCGTACAACTTCCGGCTGGGCGAGCGCGCGGTGCGGCCCGCGGAGTACGATGGCGCGTATCTGCGGCTGGTACCGCCGGAAGAATACGGCTGGGTGAACGAGCTGACCGATGGCGAGTGGGCGGAGAACATCCGCGCGCGGGACGATTTGCAGGTCTGGGCGCTGGAGGGCGGCGGGCGCGCGCTGGGCTTTGGGCTGGTGTGCCCGCACCGGCTGCGGCCGGAGATTTGGGACATCGGCAACTATGTGCTGGCGGAGCACCGGCGCAAGGGCGTGGGGCGGAGCATCATCATGGGGCTGACGCAGCGCGTGCTGGACGCGGGGCTGACGCCCTCTGTTGGGTGCTGGTACTACAACACGGAGGGCTATCTGACGCTGACCAGCGCGGGGGATCTGCCCGTGACGCGGATCTTCAACGTGGAGCTGTGAGGCAGGCCGCGCGAAAAAATACGGGAAGCATAACAATTTATGCTTGACAACGCGGCGCGGGTTTGCTATATTTATTCACAACTTGATACTTTGGCTGTGATGAGAAGGAGTACCCGGTAGGTCTGAAGCAAAGAGAGAGGCGGACGGTGGAAGCGCCTCGTGAGGACGCCGGCGAAGTAGTCTCGGAGCCTCGCACTGAACCCCCTGCGGATACGCAGGCCAGTAGGCGGCGGCGCTTTCCCCGCGATAGAAGGGAGCGGCATCGGCGTGAAAGCCCGTGCCGGCAGAGTGCGCATACGATCGTATGCGAAAATAGGTGGTAACGCGAGATCTTCGTCCTATGGCAATAGGGCGAAGGTCTTTTATTTTACAGATACTGGGAGGTAGACATCCGATGCTGCTGAGCAAGCTGCTTACCCGCACGAGCTTTGACTCGTACGCGGACTTTAAGAAGAACTACGAACTGATGGTGCCCGAGAAGTTCAACTTCGCGCGCGACGTCGTGGACGCGTGGGCGGAGGCGGACGAGCACAAGCGCGCGCTGGTGTGGCTCAACGACCGCGGTGAGCGCAGGGAGTTCACGTTTAAGGAGATCTCCGAGCTGTCGAAGAAGGCGGCGAATTATTTGAGCTCTCTGGGGCTTCGGAAGGGCGACCGCGTGATGACGCTGCTCAAGCGCAACTGGCAGTACTGGGTCACGGCGGTGGCGTGCCACCGGATGGGCGTGGTCATCATCCCGGCGAGCGTGCAGCTGGCGACCAAGGACATCGTCTACCGCGTAAACGCCGCTCAGATCAAGGCCATCATCGCGACCGACGATGCGTGGAGCCAGAAGCAGGTGGAGGATTCCGTGCCGCAGTGCCCGTCGCTGCAGCACATCCTGCTGGCGCGCGGCGGCAAGGAGGGCTGGCTGGACTACGACAGGGGCATTGAGGAGGCGCCTGCGGAGTTCACGATGCCCGACATCGTCAACACGGACGTGCTGGTGTGCTACTTTACCTCCGGCACCACGGGCATGCCAAAGCTGGTCGTGCACGACCAGACCTACCCGCTGGGGCACATCGTCACCGCCAAGTTCTGGCAGCGCGTGGAGGACGGCGGCCTGCACCTGACGGTGTCGGACAGCGGCTGGGCGAAGTTCGGCTGGGGCTGCATCTACGGCCAGTGGATCTCCGGTTCGGCGGTGCTGGGCTACGACTTTGACAAGTTCGACGCGCGGAACCTGATCAACTGCGTGCGCAACGAGAAGCCCACCACGTTCTGCGTGCCGCCGACGATGTACCGCTTCATGATGAAGGAGGGCATCACGCGCGAGGACTTTATGTCGGTGCGCTCCTGCGGCACTGCGGGCGAGGCGCTCGCGGCGGAGATCACGAAGGAATTTCAGCGCATCACCGGCCTTGTGATCCACGAGGGCTTCGGCCAGTCCGAGGGCAGCGTGCTCATCGGCAACTTTGCGTGGTTCGACCCGCGCCCCGGCGCGCTGGGCAAGCCCTCGCCGCTGTACGACATCGCCATCGTGGATGAAGACGGTAACGAGTGCCCCGTGGGTCAGGAGGGCGAGATCGTGATCCGCAATCTGCACAAGACCGTGCCGCCGGGACTGCTGCGCGGCTACTGGGTGGACGGCAGGGTGGAGCGCAACTACGACGACGTCTACCACACCAACGACGTGGCGTGGGCGGACGAGAACGGCTTTTACTGGTACGTGGGCCGCAACGACGACGTGATCAAGTGCTCGGGCTACCGCATCGGGCCGTTTGAGATCGAGAGCGTGCTGCTGACGCACCCGGCGGTGCACGAGGTGGCCATCACCGCGGTGCCCGACCCCATCCGCGGGCAGGTGGTCTGCGCGTCCATCGTGCTGTCCAAGGGCTACGAGGGCACGCCCGAGCTGACCAAGGAGCTGCAGACCTACGTCAAGAAGCTCACCGCGCCCTACAAGTACCCCCGCGTGGTGCGCTACGTCGACGAGCTGCCCAAGACGGTGTCGGGCAAGATCTCCCGTGCGCGCATCCGTGCGGGCGAGAACAAGTAACTGTCCGTTTGAAAAGAGACCCGGTGTCATTGCGGCGCCGGGTCTTTGCTCGTGAATAGGGGTGGTGCTTGACGGACACCTCATCAGTCGCCTGCGGGCGCCAGCTTCCCCTCAAGTAAACACTGATTTATCAAAAGAAAAGGAAGTAGTATAATAGAACCGAGGTGAGAAAGATGGAAAAGCAGATGAACTTCACAGAAATGGAGTATGGACAAAGGCAGC
>JAXEXP010000114.1:0-10283 GCA_034113365.1 Candidatus Spyradocola sp. | reverse complement strand
AATCTCCCGCTTCGTTTGGTGCTGCCTTTGTCCATACTCCATTTCTGTGAAGTTCATCTGCTTTTCCATCTTTCTCACCTCGGTTCTATTATACTACTTCCTTTTCTTTTGATAAATCAGTGTTTACTCAAGGGGAAGCCTGAGGATGGCGGCTGGGGCACGGCATGCGGGTTTTTGCGTTTTGTGGTTCTCCCTGAGGGTTTACCCGGAAGGGCAAAGCCCTGGAGGTCGAACGTTTTGAGAGAAAGAGTCCAGTGATCTTTTCTCTCAAAAAAACCGGCCGATATACCGAGCTTTCCGGAAGGGGAAGCAAGGTACGGAGTGGGGAGTTGTACTGCTGATAAAGGCAAAAACGCCGTCGGAAAAGCAAAAAAACCCGATCACCGGGCTGGTGATCGGGTTTTTCGTGTTCCTTCAAGCGATAGCGGAGGGGATTAACCTCTGCGAGCCTGGTAGCACTCGCTGCAGTAAACCGGACGGTCGTTCTTGGGGAGGAAGGGGATCTTGGTGGGCTTGCCGCACTCGGCGCAGATGGCATCGTACATCTCGCGGGGACGGGAATCGTCACGGCGAGCGCCGCCGTTGGCCTTGCGAGCATCGCGGCACGCCTTGCAGCGGGAAGGCTCGTTCTGGAAGCCCTTTTCGGCGTAGAAAGCCTGTTCACCCGCGGTGAAAACGAACTCGGCGCCACAGTCTCTGCAAACTAAAGTCTTGTCTTCGTACATGGTAAGGTATCCCTCCGATGATTTCTCTGCTGCTTCCCCGGCAATTCGGACTGACCTGGTCTTTGCCCCCACACCCGCCAACTGGAAGGTTCGCTCCTAGCGGTGTCTCCGCCCCCACTACTACCTCTCTCGGGATGAGCATCCCGGTTGGACTTACTCCTAGGACGCGCCATGTTCACCGGCAATTTTACCGGCTTATGTGGATCGTTTTGCCCGCGTCTGGCCTCGACTTTCAACCACAGACCCCGACTTGCCTTTGAGCAACTGTGAATATTATAAACGTTTTCTCCGAAAAAAGCAACAGGTTCCGGACAAAAAGTTTTTATGTATGTTAAGATTGAGGGAAAATTTGCGGCCCGGTCTGGGTCGCGCTGCCATGGCGTTCCGTTCCATGCTATAATAAAACCAAATGGGTTCGGAGGAAGGCTATTTATGAAGAAATCGGTCTGGCTCATCGACGCCGACATGACGCTGTTCGACTTTCAGAAGGCCGAGGCCGTCGCGCTGCGCACCGCCTGCGGGCGCTTCGGCATCGAGGTGGGCGAGGCGGAAAAGCAGCTCTACCACCGCATCAACGACGCGCTGTGGAAGCAGCTCGAGCGCGGCGAGGTGACGCAGGCGCGGCTGCGCGTGCAGCGCTTTGAGCAGTTTGTGCAGGCGCTGGGGCTGGACGTGCCCCCGGACGCGCTCAACCGCGCCTATACCCACGACCTGGGCGAGGGCTGCTACCTGTTCCCGCAGGCGCTGTCGCTTCTGCAGGGGCTGCACAGGAAGTGCACCGTCTGCATACTGACCAACGGCATCACCGAGGTGCAGACGCGGCGTTTCCAGCTCTCCGGGCTGCGGCCTTATGTGGACGCGCTGGTCATCTCGCAGCAGGAGGGCTTCTCCAAGCCCGACCCCCGCATCGTCGAGCGCGCATTGCAGCGCGTGGGCTGCGCGGACAAGTCCCAAGCCGTCATCGTGGGCGACTCGCTGACCTCGGACATGCTCGCGGCCAAAAACGCGCAGGTGGACGGCATCTGGTACAACCCCGCCGGCCTGCCCGACCCCGGTGACAACCCTTACATCCGCGCGCAGGTGCGCCAGCTGCACGATCTGTTTCAATTCGTCTGATTTATAGGTACGGAGGAGAACACAATGGACAAGCTCAGAGCAAGATACCACTTTCAGCCCGAAAAGAACTGGATGAACGACCCCAACGGCCCCGTCGTCATCGACGGCAAGCTGCACCTGTTTTATCAGTACAATCCCTACGGCGCGGCGTGGGGCAACATGACCTGGGGCCACGCAGTGGCGCAGGACCTGACCGTGTGGAAGCACCTGCCCTGCGCGCTGCACCCCGACATGCCCTACGACAAGGACGGCGTGTTCTCCGGCTGCTGCGTGATGAAGGACGGCCTGCCGCACATCCTCTATACCGGCGTGCAGCCCGAGGTGCAGTGCCTCGCCATCGGCGACAAGAACGCCGAGCATTTCGAGAAATACGAGCACAACCCCATCATCGTGCGGCAGGAGGGCGAGCAGCTCAACGGCTTCCGCGATCCCTTTGCGTGGCAGGAGGACGGCATGACCTACATCGCCATCGGCTCCGGCGAAAAGGGCAAGCGCGGGTTTGCGTTCGTGTACCGCAGCGAGGATCTCAAGCATTGGGAGCGCGTGGGCGAGCTGTGCTCGGGCAATGACCCCGAGGAGGACATGTGGGAGTGCCCCAACTTCATCCGCTTCCCCGACGGCTCGGCGACGCTGCTGGTGTCGCTGATGAAGGCGATGCGCGTGTATGCGATGGACGGAAAGTACCACGACCACAAGCTGGACGCGGGCGCGCTGCGGCCGTTTGACCTGGGCGACAGCTATTACGCGCCCAACACCGTCACCCTGCCCGACGACCGCATCGTCAACATCGGCTGGATGCGGGAGACCATCCCCGGCCGCGAATCTGCAGGCTGGCAGGGCATGATGACGCTGCCGCGCGAGGTGGTGCAGTACGGCGACGGCGCGGTGGGCGTGCGTCCCGTCAGCGAGGTGGCGCGCCTGCGCGGCGAGCGTCTGGCCAGCAAAAAGGAATTCACGCTGCGCTCGGGCGAAAACGCGCTCAAGGGCGTGCACAGCCGGAACTGCGAGATCTTCCTCGAGTTTGAGGCGGGCAGCCAGGGCGAGCTGGTGCTGGAGCTGTGCAAGAGCGAGCGCGGCGAGGAGAAGTGCGTCGTCACCTACGACGGCGTGTCCGACGCCATCTGGGCGGACTGCAGCCGCTGCGGCGGCGCGAAGCAGCGCGTGGGCGGCTACGTCGCGGGCCGCGGCGTGACCAAGCTGCGCGTGTTCCTGGACGGCTCCGCGCTGGAGGTCTACGTCAACGACCGCGAGACGCTGACCACCCGCGTCTACCCCGCCCGCGAGGACAGCGACGGCATGCGCCTGTACGCCGAGGGCGGCGTGCGCGTCAGCCGCATGCAGGTCTATGAGATGAAGAGCGGCTATGAGGAGGAATAAACCATGAAGGCAAAGGAACTGATGCAGGAGCTGTGCGCGGCGGCGGACGCGCCCGTTGCCGATACCGTGGACACTTTGAAGGCCGGCGATCCCGAGCGCGAGCTGCATAAGGTCGCCACCTGCTTTATCGCCACCCCCGAGGTGCTGCGCGCGGCGCACGCCTGGGGCGCGGATCTGCTCATCACGCATGAGCCCACCTATTACGACCACCGCGACCACGGCGGCGACATCCCGGACGACCCGGTGATGCAGCGCAAGAAACAGCTCGTCGAGCAGACGGGCATGACCATCTACCGCTTCCACGACCACACGCACGCCGCCACGCCCGACGGCATCATCGCGGGGCAGCTGCACGCGCTGCCGTGGTCGTGCAGCCACGACGGCCACTTTGCGGTGACGCTCGAGCAGCCCATGACCGCAGCGCAGATCGCCGCGGATCTGGAGAAATACTGGGGCATCGCGCACGTGCGCCGCACGGGCGACCTCGATACGCCCATGACCCGCCTGTGCATGATGATCGGCGCCTACGGCGAGGACCGGCACTATCGCATGCTGCGCGACACCGACTGCGAGGTGCTCATCGTGGGCGAGACCAGCGAGTGGCGCATCTGCGAGTACGTCCGCGATGCCGCGCAGCTGGGCCTGCACCGCGCGATGCTCACCTGCGGCCACGTGGGCAGCGAGCGCGCGGGCATGGAGTACCTCGCGCAGCGCATCGCGCAGGCGCATCCCGACATTTCGACGCGCTACTTCGAGTGCGGCGAGGTCTACACCTACTAAACATCGGAGGGAACGGCCATGAAGCGACCGGATGAAAAGAGCGGGGAGCAGATCAGGCGGGCGCTGGCGGGCGTACGCACCTTCCTGCTGGACATGGACGGCACCTTCTATCTGGGCGACCGCGTGCTGCCCGGCTCGATGGAGTTCCTGCAGGCGCTGGAGCGCACGGGGCGCAGCTACATGTTCCTGACCAACAATTCCTCGCGCAGCGTCGCCCATTACGTGGAAAAGCTGCGCAGGCTGGGGCTTTCCACCGACGAGCGCCACATCCTCACCTCCGGGCAGGCGGCGGCGCAGTACCTGAACCGCGAATACCCCGGAAAGCGCGTGTTCCTGCTGGGCAACGACTCGCTGCGGCAGGAGATGATCGCGCACGGCATAGTGCTGGACGACCAGAACCCCGAGCTGGTGCTCGTGGGCTTTGACACCACGCTGGATTACGCCAAGATGACGCGCGTTTGCGACCTCGTGCGCGCCGGGCTGCCCTACATCGCCACGCACCCGGACTTCAACTGCCCCACCGAGACGGGCTTCATCCCGGACATCGGGGCGATCATGGCGTTCATCGAGGCGTCGGCGGGCAGAAAGGCGGACGTGATCATCGGCAAGCCCTACGGCGAGATCGTCCGCGCCGCGCAGCAGCGCACCGGGCTTGCGCCGGGGCAGCTGGCGATGGTGGGCGACCGCCTCTACACCGACGTGCGCACCGGCGTCGACCACGGGCTGTGCGCGATCCTGGTGCTCAGCGGCGAGAGCACGCTTTCCGACATCGAAACCTACGGCATCGAGCCCGACCTCATCTTCGGCACGCTCGGGGACATGATCCCCTATCTGTAAAGCAAGGAGGCTTTTGCAATGGAAAAGCTCAAACTCTGGGAAAAGACGCCGCTGTTTGACGCGGCATACGGCCAGCCGGAGCCCACGCTGACGCCCTTTCTGCTGCCGGGCGACGAAGCGCGCGGCGCGGTGATCGTCTGTCCGGGCGGCGCTTATGTGATGAAGGCCGACCACGAGGGCGCGCCCGTCGCGCAGCGCATGAACGAGCTGGGCTTCCACGCGTTCGTGCTGGACTACCGCGTGGCGCCTTACCGCCATCCCGTGCCGCTGATGGACGCGCAGCGCGCGATCCGCTTTGTGCGCTATCACGCGCAGGAATGGCACATCAAGCCTGACAAGATCGCAATACTGGGCTTCTCTGCGGGCGGCAGCCTGGTGTGCACCGCCGCGACGCTGTGGGACGCGGGCGACGTCGCCGCCGTCGATCCCATCGACCGGGTGAGCAGCCGTCCCGACGCGTTCGTGCCGTGTTACCCGGTGGCGAGCCTGACGCATTTCTGGCACGAGGGCAGCGCGCACAACCTGCTGGGCGAGGAGCTGAATCCCGCGCAGCTGCGCCGCCTCACCGCGGAATTCCAGGTCAACGAGAGCACGCCGCCCGCGTTCCTGTGGCACACGGCCGAGGACGGCGCGGTGCCGGTGGAGAACAGCCTGCGCCTTGCCAAGGCGCTGGTGGCGCACAACGTGCCGGTGTCGATGCACGTATTCCCCTACGGGCCGCACGGCGTGGGGCTTGGCGACGAGCGCTCGCCGCTGGCGGAGCAGTGGAGCGCGCTGCTGGGCGATTTCCTGAACACGCTGGGATTCTGACGGGGAGGTGCGGTAAAAATGGATAAGATCTATCTGTGGGAAAACGAAACGCCCTATTTTGACGAGGGCATCGGGCAGGAGCGCCCGTCCATCACGCCCTTCCTTGTGGACGACGGTGCGGTGCACGGCGCGATGATCGTTGCGCCCGGCGGCGGCTACACCATGAAGGCCGAACACGAGGGTGCGCCCGTCGCGCAGCGCCTGAACGAGCTGGGCATCCACGCCTTTGTGCTGGACTACCGCGTCGCGCCCTATCACATGCCCGTGATGCTGGAGGATGCGCAGCGCGCCATTCGGCTGGTGCGCTATCTGGCCAAGGACTTCCGCGTAGACGCGCAGCATGTGGGCATCATGGGCTTCTCCGCGGGCGGCCATCTGACGGGCATGTGCGGCACGCACTGGGACATGGGCTACGACCGCGCGCCCGACCCCGTGGAGCGCATGAGCTCCCGCCCCGACGCCATCGCGCCCTGCTACGGCGCGCTCAACATCAACCGCATGCGCTACGCCTCCTTCAACGAGGCCATGACGGGCAAGTGCGACGTGGACATCTACGAGGCGCGCGCCTACTCGCCCGAGTACCACATCTCGCCCGCCACGCCGCCCACCTTCCTGTGGCACACCGCAGCCGACCCGCTGGTGCCCGTGGAGCTGAGCATCGAGTTCGCGCAGCGCTGCGCCGACTGCAACGTGCCGGTGGAGCTGCACGTCTATCCCTTCGGCCCGCACGGCATCGGCCTGGGCAGCGAGCAAGCCCCCGGCGCGGACAGCTGGAGCGGCCTGCTGGGCGCGTTCTTAAAGCACCACGGCTTCTGATCGCGCATAAAAAGGAATGTCCGCGCGGCTTGACACCGGCGGACATTGCGGAACTTCTGCTGTATGGGCGCTCAGTCGAGCAGCGTCACCTGACCGAACAGGCAGCGGACTTCCAGCTGGGTGCGGAGGCCGTCGCCCACGATGAACACGCGGTCGCCAAAGCCGGGCAATGCGCCCGAGGGCGTGGAGATGGCGCCGAACGCCGTCTCGCACACCGCGCGCACCGAGCAGCCCTGCGGCACGCAGATGGTCGCGCTGCCAAACAGGCAGGTGATGCTGGTCAGGCGGTTCAGCGGCGGGATGAGCTCCACCGTGGCGTTGGCAAAGAGTATGTTCACGGCGGGCTCCGAGCCGTCCAGAGCGATGGTGCCGTTGAAGAACAGGTAGTTGCCGCCGCCCTGCTCATGCCGGTGCGCGGCAAGGCCAAAGCCGCCCGTGATCAGGAACAGCCCGCTTTGCAGCAGCAGGAGCGCCAGCGCAGCCGCCCAGCCGTTGAAGTCCAGCCGGAACAGCAGCTTGACCAGCAGCAGGATCCCCAGCAGTATGCAGTAGATGGACCAGAAAATGCGCATGCGCGTCATCATAGACACCTCCAGGGCGCGGATGAGTCCGCCCGGTGTAGAAGATACGCTGCGCGCGTCAGAAAATCCTTTTATACAGATAAAAATTCACAGAATTCAGGAGGGAAACATCGATGAAGGCAGAGGTATTTCTCAAAAATGTGGCGGTGCTCGGCGAGGGCCCGCTGTGGGACGACCGGCGCGGCGTGCTGTTCTTTGTGGACATCGAGGGCAAGAAATTGCACCGCGCGACGATGGACGGCGCAGATACCTGCTGGGACATGCCCAGCCGCATCGGCACGGTGGGCCTGACGCAGGGCGACCGCCTGGTCGTGGCGCTGGAGGACGGGCTGTACCTGTTCGACCCGGACAGCGCGGCGCTGGAGCTGTTCGCACCGCTGGAGGCCGACCGCCCTGAGGTGCGCGGCAACGACGGCAAGCCCGACCCCGCGGGCAACATGTGGCAGGGTACGATGCCCATGACGCCGGACCAGGTGGGTGCGCTCTACCGCGTCCGCCCTGACGGCACGGCCGAGAGCATCATCGGCGGACTAAAGTGTGCAAACGGCATGGGCTGGAGCCCTGATCACAAGACCATGTACTTCATCGATACCCCTTCAAAGGCCGTCTGGGCCTTCGATTATGATGAGGAGACCGGAAATATCGACAACCGACGCGTGGTAGTGGACTTTACACAGGCTGCACCCGAGGAGGGCGGCCCTGACGGCATGACCGTGGACGCAGAAGGCAAGCTGTGGGTCGCGCAGTGGGGCGGCGGTCAGGTTTCCCGCTACGACGAGATCACCGGTGAGAAGCTGATGAAGGTGGAAGTCCCCGCACCCTGCTCCTCCTGTCCTACATTCGGCGGAGAAAAGCTGGATAAGCTCTTTATTTCCACTGCGGCCTTTGCCAAGGACAAATTCCCGCTGGCAGGCAGCCTGTTTGTGGCAGACGTGGGCGTGCGCGGGATGAAGGCCAATCGCTTCGCTGTGCGGTAAGCGAACGCAGAGTACTGAGAGATTTCTCGCTTCGCTCGAAATTTGCTGAACGTTTTTTCTTCGCTCATCGAAAACGTCTGCAAATGCCGTGACAATACAAGAAAAAACGTGTATAATGTTGGTATCAACAACCCTGAATACGCGAAGGAGCAGTGAGTTAAGATGACGGATATTGAGATCGCACGCTCGGTACAGCCCAGGAAAATCGTGGACGTCGCGGCGTCCATCGGATTGGATGCGGACTGCATCGAGCCCTACGGCCACTACAAGGCCAAGATAGACCCGGCCAAGGTGCCGGCACACGAGAACGGCAAGCTGATCCTGGTCACGGCTATCAACCCCACGCCCGCGGGCGAGGGCAAGACCACCGTGTCCATCGGCCTTGCCGACGGCCTGCGCAAGCTGGGCAAGAAGTCCATCCTCGCGCTGCGCGAGCCCTCGCTGGGGCCGGTGTTCGGCGTCAAGGGCGGCGCGGCGGGCGGCGGCTGGGCGCAGGTCATCCCCATGGAGGACATCAACCTGCACTTTACCGGCGACCTGCACGCCATCACCGCAGCCAACAATCTGCTGGCCGCCATGGTGGACAACCACATCCAGCAGGGCAACAAGCTGAACATCGACCCGCGCCGCGTCTGCTGGCGCCGCTGCATGGACATGAACGACCGTCAGCTGCGCGACATCCTGACGGGCCTGGGCGGCAAGAACAACGGCATGCCCCGCTCCGACGGCTTTGACATCACTGCGGCCTCCGAGGTCATGGCGGTGTTCTGCCTGGCCAGCGACATGGAGGACCTCAAGGCGCGCCTGGCCCGCATCGTGGTGGCGTACACCTTCGACAACCAGCCCGTGACCGCGGCGGACATCCACGCGCAGGGCGCGATGGCCGTGCTGCTCAAGGAGGCGCTCAAGCCCAACCTCGTCCAGACGCTGGAGGGCACGCCCGCGCTGGTGCACGGCGGCCCCTTTGCCAACATCGCCCATGGCTGCAACTCCGTCATCGCCACGCGCACGGCGCTCAAGCTGGGCGACTACTGCGTGACCGAGGCTGGCTTCGGCGCGGACCTTGGCGCGGAGAAGTTCCTGGACATCAAGTGCCGCATGGCGGGCCTTGCGCCCAGCGCGGTGGTCATCGTGGCCACGGTGCGCGCGCTCAAGTGCCACGGCGGCGTGCCCAAGGCGGAGCTGGGCGCTGAGAACTTGCCCGCGCTGGAGAAGGGCATCGGCAACCTGCTCAAGCATGTGGAGAACATGCAGCGGGTGTACTCCATGCCCGTGGTGGTGGCGCTGAACCGCTTTGTCACCGACACGCAGGCCGAGCTGGACCTGGTGGAGGAGAAGCTCAAGGCGCTGGGCGTCAACGTCAAGCTGTGCGACGTGTGGGCCAAGGGCGGCGAAGGCGGCGTGGAGCTGGCCGAAGAGGTGCTGCGCCTGGTCGAGCAGCCCAGCCAGCTGACCTTCTCCTATCCGCTGGAGGACACGCTGGAGAACAAAATCCGCGCCATCGCCACGCGCGTCTACGGCGCGAAGAACGTGTCCTTTGCCGCGGGCGTCAAGACGCAGCTCAAGAAGTACGACGCGCTGGGCAACCTGCCCGTGTGCGTGGCCAAGACGCAGTATTCCCTGTCCGACGATGCCAAGAAGGTGGGCCGCCCGGAGGACTTCACCATCACGGTGCGCCAGGTGCGCTTGTCCGCCGGCGCGGGCTTTGTCGTGGCCTTTACCGGCGAGATCATCGCGATGCCCGGCCTGCCCAAGGTCCCCGCGGCGGAGGCCATCGATATTGACGAGAACGGCGAGGTCGTCGGTCTGTTCTGATCGCTTGCGACAATCAAAAAGAGGATATCCGTCTGTGGACTGTTCCCTGAACAACAGACAAAGAAATAAACGACCTGTTGCAGATAATAACAGTTTACGCGGCCTTGCCCCGGATTTCAACCGGGGTGAGGCCATTTTTGAGTGAAATGCGCTCGAAATTGTAGAAATGAATATACTCTGAAACGAGTTGCTCAACATCAGATCGAGAGGTGAAGTGAGCGCGGTACAAACATTCCGTTTTCAAGGTGCCAAAGAAATTCTCCATAGCAGCGTTGTCGTAAGGGCAGCCAGGACTGGACATGGACGGAGAAACATGGTATCCTTGAGTCAGGTCGAAGTATGCTTGGGATGTGTATTGAGACCCCTGGTCACTGTGGAGCGCGAGTCCACCAGTGACCTTTTCTTGTTTCAGAGCCTCGCGGATGGTATCTGTGACCAGAGAGGAAGAC
>JAXEXP010000113.1:0-16374 GCA_034113365.1 Candidatus Spyradocola sp. | reverse complement strand
CAGGCAGCCGTACTTGATGAAGGGATGGATGTCCTTCCAGTAGCTCTCGTACTGGCTGCGCTCGTTCTTGAACAGGCCGGTGAGGCGGTCGGCGACCTTGCGGGTGATGTACTCGGACAGCTTGCGGACGTAGCCGTCGTTTTGCAGGAAGGAGCGGGAGACGTTCAGCGGCAGGTCGGGGCAGTCCACCACGCCCTTGAGCAGCAGCAGGAACTCGGGGATGATCTCCTTGATGTTGTCCGCGATGAACACCTGGTTGGAGTAGAGCTTGACCTGGCCCTCGTTGGCGGAAAAGTCGTTTTTGAGCCGCGGGAAGTACAGGATGCCGTGCAGGTTGAAGGGATAGTCGGCGTTGAGATGGATCCAGAACAGCGGCTCCTCCCACTCGTGGAAGGTGTCGCGGTAGAACTTCTTGTACTCCTCCTCGGTGCAGTCCTTGGGGGCCTTGAGGTAGAGCGGGCTGGGGGTGTTGAGCATCTCGGGGAGCTTCTCCTCGGGCTCCTCGTCGTGGTCGTGCTCGTGGTCGTGGCACTCCTCGCACTCGCAGCCGTCCTCGTGCTCGTGATCGTGATCATGCTCACATTCGCAGTGCTCGTCGTGCTCCGCCTTCTCCTTGGCGGCCTCCTCGGCGGCCTTCTTCTCGGCCTCCACCTCGCAGAAGATGGGCACGGGCATGAAGGAGCAGTACTTGCGGATGACCTCGCGCATCTTGTAGCCGTCGAGGAACTCGTCGGCCTCGTCGTTGAGGTAGAGTGTGACGGTGGTGCCGACCTGCTCGCGCTCGCTCTCCTCCATCGTGTACTCCACGGAGCCGTCGGACTCCCACGTCACGGCCGCAGAGCCGGGCAGGCAGCTGAGGGTGTCGATGCGCACCTTCTCGGACACCATGAACGCCGAGTAGAAGCCCAGGCCAAAATGGCCGATGATCTGCTCGCCGGAGTCCTTGTACTTCTCCAGGAAGTCGCTCGCGCCGGAGAAGGCCACCTGGTTGATGTACTTGCGCACCTCGTCGGCGGTCATGCCCACGCCGTTGTCGGTAAAGGAGAGGATGCGGTGCTCCTTGTCCACCACCACGTTGATGGCGGGCGCGTAGTCCTCGGGGGTCTCGCCCACCATGCGGCGCTTGGCCACCGCGTCGCAGCCGTTGGAGATCAGCTCACGCACAAAAATGTCGCGGTCGGAATACAGCCACTTCTTGATGATGGGCAAAAAGTTTTCGGTATGTATGGAAAGTTGTCCTTTTTCGGTGCTCATGTGCTCGTTACCTCCGTCGTCGCAATTATATAAAATTCATTACGAATTATATTATAGCACGCGAAGATTAGATGTCAAGCAAAAATTAGCACTCTCTTTGCGAGAGTGCTAACAATTTTTCTATTCCTGCGGCGGTCAGGCGCTCTTGCTGCGCTGCTTCGCCGCCTTTTCCAGGTCGTCGGCGGCCTGCATCAGGCAGCGCGACTTTCTGTCGAAGTAGTCCGCGGCGTTGCGGACCATGCGGCGGAGCTCCTCCACCGAGACGCCCTCCACATTCGTCACCTCGCCGGAGTCCTTCTTCGACGTCACCTTGAGGGTCTGGGCGTAGAGCTCCAGCGACGTGGGGTGGCGATCCATGAGCTGCAGGGCCGCAAAGGCGACGGTGTCGTAGCAGGAGGCCAGCTCCAGGCACTTTTCGCACAGCTCGCCGCAGTCCTTGACGAACGAGGGGATGTCCCTGTGCCACTTGTTGTATTCCGCGCGCCGTTTCAGCTGCACGATGCCCAGTATGCCGAGCACGCCCGCGACGGCGAACCAGCAGATGCGCAGCACCATCTGGTCGGACAGCACGATGCCCGCCCAGGTGCGCAGCGCCCACTCCAGCACAAAGATCACGCCCAGCGTCACCAGCCCCGCCACAAACGAGCCGAGCAGCACGCCCACCAGTATGCTCACGCCGATCACCAGCGCGAGCGCCACGCAGGTGCCCAGCGCCGTGCCACCCACCTGCACGCCCATCATCCAGCCGATGAGCGCCTCACGGGGCTGCCAGAGCGCGCACAGCAGCACGCACAGCGCCAGCAGCAGCAGGCCGCGCAGCACGCCGCCCCTTTTCTCGGGCGGGTCCAGCTTGCGCTGGGCGGATTTGGCGCGTTCCACCAGCCGCAGGTCGGCGCTGCTCAGGCCGCGCTGGCTGCCCTCCTCCTTGCTCTTCGCCTCGTAGAAGCCTACGGTCGCCATATAGCTGGTGTAGTTCATCCAGTCGAGCGGCTCCTTGAGCTGCGCGTATTCCGGGTAGCTCAGCTCCCTGGCAAGGCGCGTCGCCTCGTCCCGGGAGTATTTCTCGTTCAGCTTGAGGATGTCGCTCAAAAGATCCTGTCGAGTCATGGGTTCCTCCGTTTCTTTGCCCTTATCTTCAGCCCTCGTGCTCCTTGAATGCCTTGCGCTCCACGCTCTGGCCGGTGACGTGGATGAGCACGGGCGTCATCGGCGCGGGGATGCAGCCGTCCTTGACCGTGACGGTGCCGCCCAGCAGGTTTTCGTACTCGCCGTCGGGCAGCGGGAGCCTTGCGGTGCCGGTGACCAGGTGGAAGTTGAACGCGCCCAGCAGCAGCTCGTCGCCCAGCTCGTAGCGGCCGGTCAGGATGCTGTCCTGCTCGGGGTCATCCAGGAAGAAGGCGCCGTCGCGCACGATGGGCAGCTTTTTGACGCCGCGCAGCTGCTGGAACAGCGCCGTCAGCCAGGGCACATCCCTGCGGCCGATGGCGTCGGGACCGGCGGTCATGGCGCGCTTTGCCTCCATGAACTCCTGCCCCGCGTAGATGAGCGCCGGGCCCTTTAAGAAGTAGCAGAACGCCGTCCACATGCGCAGCTGCTCGTCGGTGTGCACGAGGCTGCACACGCGCGCCTGGTCGTGGTTCTCCAGGAAGCGCATCTTGATGTAGTTCATGGGGTACATGGCCTTCTGGCGGTTGAGGCCGTCGACGTACTGCTTGAGCGTGCCCTTGCCCTTCAAATAATCCTCGTAGAAGTAGTGCACGTCGTAGTCGTAGGTGATGTCAAAGGCCTGGTACATCTCGCAGTCGGAGTGCAGGTTCCAGCCGCGGTCGCGCATCTTGGTCAGGAAGGGGTAGTGGTGCGTCTCGGCCAGCCAGATGAAGTCGGGGTTGAGCGCGTCCATCTCGCGGCGTGCGCGCGTCCAGAAGCTCAGCGGCACCATGGGCGCCACGTCGCAGCGGTAGCCATCCACGCCCAGCCGCGCCCACATCAGCGCCGTCTCCACCATGTAGTCGCACAGCGCCTCGTTGCGGTAGTCCAGGTCGTACACGTCGTTCCAGAAGCGGTACATGGGCTGGCCGTTTTCGTCGTGGTAGAAGAACTCGGGGTGCTCCGTGACCAGCACGGAGTCCTGCGAGGTGTGGTTGTAGACGATGTCCAGCATCACCTTCATGCCGCGGGCATGGATGGCGTCCACCAGCCGCGCAAAGTCGTCAAAGTCGCCGTAGGCGGGGTTGATGGCGCGGAAGTCGCGCACGGAGTAGGGCGAGCCGCACAGGCCCAGGCGCATTTTCTCTCCGCGCGGGTGGATGGGCATGAGCCACACCACGTCGACGCCCAGCGCCTGGATGCGGTCCAGGTCGTCCATCACGCCCTGGAAGTTGTGCTGCTCCGTCAGGTTCTGCACGCTCAGCTCGTAGATGATTTGGTTGTTGAGGTTCGGGTTGGTCTGAAGAGCCATTCGGTTTACCTTCTTTCTTTGTGGGTTTTATGCAAATCCATTGAGGATTTTTCATTATTTTCCGGACAGCGTCCCGCCCTTCGCCGGTCTACCGGCGCAGCGCCGGGGCTATTCGTAGGGGAACACGACCTTTTCCACGTCCGTGGTGTACAGGTTATCGCGCGTGACCACCACGCCGGTCAGCGTGCGGCGCTCGGGCGTCTCCTCCCCGGCCAGGTGCGCCGAGGCGTACTCCACGCCCAGGTAGCCCATGCCGAAGGAGTTGCGCACCACAGACGCGGTGACGCGCCCCGACTCGATGCACTCGACCAGGTCGGGCACCACGTCCGTGCCCACGATGACCAGGCTGCGGTTCAGATACTCCACCGCCTGCGCCGCGCCCACGGTGGATTCCGCCGAAAAGGCCACCACCGCGTCCAGCTCGGGGTTCAGGTAGAGCTGCTGCAGCGTCTGCCGGTAGGCCCATTCACGGTTGTTTCCGGTGTAGATGCGCTTGGCGATGCTCAGGCGCTGCGTGAACGCCCCGCTGCGCAGCCGCGTCTCGCGCTGCTCCACGCCGTCAAACTCGGGCGTGTCCGTCAGCAGCAGCACGCTGCCTCCCTTCTCCACCCGGCCGGACAGCGCCAGCGCCATGTTTTCTCCCATCTTGCTGTCGTCGTTGATCACGGCGGAGACGGGCGCCAGCTCGTCCAGCGCGTCGCCCAGCGCCACCACCGGCACGTCGTCCAGCTGCCGCAGCTTCTCCACCAGCTCCTTCTCGCCCGCAGAGGCCACCACCAGCGCGTCCGCGCCCTCCTCGAGCGCCAGCTCGGGCAGCATCTCCAGCGCAAGATCGGCCTCCTCATCGGGCGCATAGCAGCGCAGGTCCGCGCCCAGGCGCTGTGCCGCGGCGTCCGCGCCGTCCAGTATGTTCTCCCAGTAATAGCCGGTGTCCGAAGAGACGATCAGCGCCACGCGCACCGGTCCTTCCCCGCGCACGCAGCCCGGGGCGGACAGCAGCAGCAGCGCGCACAGCGTCAGCGCCGCCGCTTTGGCAATGTGATGGTGATGCATGTTCTCTCCTCCACCTCGCTTTCGATGGTCAGCCCGTACTGGGGGCCGTAGAGCAGCTTGATGCGGCGGTTGGTGTTGCGCAGGCCGATGCCGAAGCCCGACCTGTCCTCCAGCGCGCTGCCGTCGCTGCGCAGCATGTCCCGCAGCTGGGCAAGGCGCTCGGGCGGTATGCCCAGGCCGTCGTCCTCTATGGTAAAGACGATGTTGTAGCCCTCCTGCCGCGCGCGGATGACCAGCGTGCAGCCGGGCATGTCGCTCATGCCGTGCTTGACTGCGTTCTCCACCAGCGGCTGCAGCATCAGCTTGGGGCAGAGCAGGTCCTTGATGCGCTCGTCCATGTGCAGCTCATAGGAAAAGCTCTTGCGGTAGCGGATCTGCTGGATGGTCAGGTAGGAGCGCGCGTAGTCCATCTCCTGCTCCACGGTCAGGTAATAGTCGCCGTTGTTGATGGACAGGCGGAACAGCCTGGCCAGCGCCTGCACCATCTCGATGGCGTCGGGCGTCCTGCCCTGCTCCATCACGCGCACAATGGAGTCCAGCGTGTTGTACAGAAAGTGCGGTTTGATCTGCTCCTGCAGCGCCCCCAGCTCCATGTTCCGCAGCTGCTCCTGCCGGTCCACCGTCTCGCGCATCAGTCCGCGGATCTGGTTCAGCATCACATTGTAGGAGTGCGACAGCGCCGCGTACTCGGAGAAGCCCTTCTCGGGCAGGCTCATGCGGGTATCGTCCAGATTTCTCTCGATGCGCTGCATGCTCGCCTGAATCTCATACAGCGGGCGCACCAGCTGCAGGCTCAGCCACACCGCCACCAGCATCACCAGCAGCGCCACCACGCACACCACGCCCACCATTCTCTGCCGGAACGCGCGGGAGTTCTCCTCGATGTCGCTGGCCAGCACCGTGCCCACCACGCGCCAGTCCGTGCCCTCGATGTCCTGCGAGAGCACCATGCTGCGGCCCTCGCGCTCCTCCTCGCGCATCAGTATGCTCTCCTGCGATATCAGCTCCAGCGCCAGCAGCTTCTGGTCGGGGTGGTAGATGATCTCGTCCTGCTGCGTCAGGATGAAGGGGCTGCCCGAGGAGCCCAGCGTCACCGACTGGCAGATCTCGTGCAGCGGGGTGAGCCTCATATCCGCCATCAGCAGGCCGACGTGCTGCTCGCCGTCCATCCTGTAGCGCACCCTGCGCGCGACGGATACCACCCAAACGTAGCTGTCCTCATACAGGCTCTGCACATGCGGCCGGGAAAAGACCACGCTGCCCGCCTTTGCCTCGGACGCCTCCTCAAACCAGTCCATGCCCTTGAGGCTGTACCCCTGCTTCAGTCCCTCGGACGGGTAGCCCGCCACGGGCCTGCCGTACTCGTCCACCAGCAGCAGCGCAGATACGTCCTCCGCGCCGCTCATCGCCAAGAAGGCGCGCTCCGCAATGCCGCTGGTGGTCAGCGCCTCCTCGCCCTCCAGGTAGACGGCGGTCTCCTGCACCACGCCCGAGACGCGGCGGCACACGTCGCCTATGCGCTCGGACACCAGCTGCATGTCCTGCAGCATGCTGCTCATGCCCAGCTGGTTGAACAGCGAGGTGGCCTGCGCCGAGTAGACGCCCGTGACCACCAGCATGGCGGCCAGCGCCACGCCCACCATGGTCAGCGTCAGCACCCACCGGATGGACAGACGCTTCATCTACTCGCCTCCCCGCATGCGGTATTCCTTGGGCGACAGGCCGCAGCGCTGCCGGAAGCAATAGCTGAAATAGCTCGCGTCGCCAAAGCCCGTGTCTTCCGCGATCTGATAGATCTTGCGGCTGCTGTGCGCCAGCAGCTCCTTTGCCGCCTCAATGCGCAGATCCAGCAGGAACTGCAGAAAGCTGGTGCCCATCTCGCGCTTGAACAGCAGCGAAAATTGCGTCTGGCTCACGCCGAAGGCCGCGCACACCGACTCCAGCGACAGCTCCTTGTCGGCATAGTTCTGCCGCGTGTAGGCCACCGCGCGGGCGATCATCTCGGCGCCCGTGGTGTTGACGTCGCGGCGCACCGCGTCCGCCACAAACTGGATCAGCGCGCCCAGCTGCTCCGCGCCCGGCGCAGCGCCCGCGGGCTGCAGCGCCTGCTCCAGGTGCAGCGTGGAGAGGGCCGGCTCCACATCCACGCCCGCGCGCCCTGCGGCAGAGAGCGCGTCGGAAACCAGGCGCATCATCAGCAGCTGGCGGGCGCTCAAATCCATGCCCGCGATGTGCTGGGTCAGCTCCGCGCAGAAGGCGTCCACCTCCTGCCGGCTGCCCGCGCGGCACAGCGACAGCACGCGGCCGCTCCACTCGTCCAGCTCCATGTCGCGAAGCCGGCGCTCCTTGGTCACCGAGGGCGTGTAGACGCGCCCCTGCCCGGCGATGAGGCGCTTGTCCAGCGCGGCTGCGGCCTGCTGGTAGCCCTCGTTCAGCCCGCCGTAGCCCGCCACCTCGTCGGACAGCCCCACCGTGCCCGTCAGGTGCAGGTAGTGCCCCAGAGACTGGATGGCGTCGTCGCAGCTGCGGATGGCCTCCTCCTGCCCGTCGGGCAGCAGCAGCAGGAACTGGCCGCGGTACTGCAGGCACTCGCCCCGGTGGCGCTTGAATACCTCCGAGAGCACCTCCTGTACCGCCGCGCCCAGCAGCATGGGCTGGCTGTCAAAGTCGCAGCGCAGCACCTCAAGGTTTTCCTCCGTGCGCTCCAGCGACAGCACCGCAAGGCAGGTGGGGAATTCGATGCGCGAATCCTCCGGCGGCGGATAGGCACACAGCGCGTGCGCGTCGCCGTAGGCGCTGCCCGAGAGGTATTCCAGGATCACGCCGCGGCGCAGCTGCTGCGCGTTGCGCGTCACCTTGTCCTGCAGCAGCTCCAGGTCGCCGCGCTGGCGGGCCTGCTCGTCCAGCTGCTCCTTGGCGCGGCACAGCACCTTCATGATGCCCTGCGCCGACAGCGGCTTGAGCAGATAGTCCATCACCTGCCGCTGCAGCGCCTGCTTGACGTAGATGAAGTCGTCATAGCCCGACAGCACGATGTACTTCATCGTGGGGTACATCTCCTGCAGCCGGGAGATCATCTCCATGCCGTCCATGTAGGGCATGTGCACGTCGGTAAACACCACGTCGGGCTGGAACTGCGCCGCCTTTTCCAGCGCGTCGATGGCGCCCGTTGCCTGCGCGCACAGCGTAAAGCCGCAGCGCTCAAAATCCACTGTGGCCACGATGCCCTCGCGCACCTCGTCCTCGTCGTCCACGAGCATCAGCTTGTACATGCTTCCGACCTCCCCGATCCTTACCTTATGCCGCCGTGCGGACAGCCTCCTGTCGCCACGTTCACCAAAAGGGATTTGCTTGCTCCAGAGCACTGAGAGACCTCCCCCCTTCGGGGGAAGGTTCGCATGTGGCTGCGCTCGCTTTCTGACGCAGCCTCCCCAGAACTCCCCGGTTTCCGTCGAGGAAACCATAGACTCTCCACTTCCTGCCCCTGGGCAGGGGGTGGAGAGTCATCCCCCCCGCCGCGCACTGCAGCGCCGACGCGCCGCACACACCGCAGCCGGCTTCGCACTACACACCCGTGCGGCGCCCCCGCCGCCCGCAGGCGGCCCTCACTTCCCGCTCTCGTACGGCCGCGCCGTCAGATGCCCCTTGCCGCCCATTTTGCGGGACATGCGGTTCATCACCAGGCGCTGCAGGAACTTTCCCGGCCCGCGGAACATCTTCATCGCCGCTTCGGGCAGGTACTCCGGCGCCGCAAAGAAGGTCACCTCGTCCTTGTCGAACTGGCCCAGCTGGGCAAAGCGCCTGCCCATCGTCTCGAACAGCTTCAGCTCTTCCTGTTGCTCCTTGGGCGAGGACAGCCGCAGGAAGAACATGTTTCCCTTGATGAGGGTGCCGCCGTATTCGCAGCCCAGGCGCGCGGGCAGCGTCTCCAAATAGGCCTCGCAGCAGCGCAGCTGGCTCGCCTCGGGAAAGCCCCCCTGCACCAGGAAGGCCAGCTTCGCGCCCGGCTTGCGCTTGGGCGTCAGCGTGGTCAGAAACTCCAGCAGCAGGCCGGGCAGGTTCTCCACGTACAGCGGCAGCGCGATGAGCAGATTGTCGCTCGCGTCGAACGCGGCGCGCGCTGCCTCCCACTGCCCGCGGTCGGACAGGTAGAATACCTCGGTCTGATTGCCCCCGGCCTCACAGCCGCGGCAGAAGGCCTCCAGGATCAGCGCGGTGTTGCTCTTCGCGCGGGGCCGCGCCGCCCCGCTGATGACGGTCAGCTTCATACCGGCACCTCCTGCGCGCGCGACGCGGGGAACGCGCCCAGGCACTCGCCCCGGGCGTTGTCCGTCACGCGCTTCATCCAGCGGTTCATGTAGTCCTCATCCGCCTCGCCCGCGTAGACCATGCCCCAGCGCAGCCTCTTCTTGTAGCGCGCCACGTGCCGCATCTGCCCGTCCTCCACCGCCAGCAGCATCGTCAGCAGCGGCAGGATGCGGTCGATCACGTTCTTCATGCGGTACTCGGCAAAGCCCAGCGCCGTGCCGCACACGAACACCGTCGCATCGGCCTGCAGATAGGCCTTGAGGATCTCCTCGTAGCCGTCGTGGATGGCGCAGATGCCGGGCGTGACCAGCCAGCAGGCGTTGCAGCCCGCGCAGGGCCGAATGTCCCGCGCCGTGATGACGCGGCACTCCTCCGCCTTGCCGCGCAGCGTCCCGATCACCTGCTGCGCCTCGGGATCCTCCTCGGGCAGCGTGCTCACGATCAGCAGCTTCATAGGCACAGCTTGCGAATCAATTCGCCCTCCACGGTCTTGATGGTGAACAGCCCGTCCTCATACGTCATGTAGCTGTGGGCGTTGCCCTCCTTGGGGATGGCCATGGAGCCGGGGTTGATGTACCAGTTGTCATCCCCGAAGTGCGTGAATGCCTGCACGTGCGTGTGCCCGTGGATGAGCAGGTCGCCCGGGCACAGCGGCGGCGGATTGTCCATGTTGAACAGGTGTCCGTGTGTGACAAACGCCATCCTGCCGTCCAGGAACAGCGCCATGTAGTCCGCCATCACGGGGAATTCCAGCACCATCTGATCCACCTCGGCCTCGCAGTTGCCGCGCACGCACAGCAGCCGCTGCTTCATGCCGTTGAGTATGCCGATGACCTCCTTAGGCGCGTAGTCGCGCGGCAGGTCGTTGCGCGGCCCGTGGTAGAGCAGGTCGCCCAGCAGCACGATGCGCTCGGGCTGCTCGCGCCGGTCGATCTCGGGCAGCATGCGCGCATAGTACGCCGAGCCGTGCAGATCCGATGCAAAAACAAGCTTCATCTGTTTCGTCCCTCCGCAAACAATTTCCTATTAAATATCATACCAAAAAACCCCGCCGCGCGCAACGCAAATCGCACCGGCTGAGCGATTGCGCTGCGGGCGCGATCGTGCTATGCTATATACAAGAGCTGCCGCCTGCGGCCAAAGGAGGGGTTTGGGCTTGAAGCGAATGACGCGGATCGCGGAGGGACGAGCCGAGCTGGCCGAGGGCTGCCGCATCGAGGACGCGCTGGGCCGCCTTTCGCAGTACGAGTCGCTACACCGGTCGCTGGAGCAGCAGCTGGCGGACACGCTGACCCGGCTGGACGCGTTGCGGGCGCAGGGCCGAACGGGCAGCGCCACCTACCGGCAGCTGCTGGCGCAGAAGCTGACGCTGAAGGATCTGCTGGCGCGCATCGCGCTCTACGTGGACTGTGAGGAAGGGGAATAGACCATGCGCATACTGTTTATCGGAAATTCGCACACCTACTACAACGACATGCCCTACCTGTTTGCGGAGCTTGCGCGGGCGGCGGGGCAGGACGTGGACGTGACCATGCTCACGCGCGGCGGGGAGAGCCTGGCCGGGCACATAAAAAACGAGCAGACGCGCTTCAACCTGCTCTACGGACGCTACGACCTGGCGGTGCTGCAGGAGGTGACGAGCGAATTTCCCGAGATCAAGGAATATTTTGACGGCGTGCGGACGCTGAAGGCCTGGGCCGATCAGGGCGGCGCGCGCTGCGGGCTGTACATGAATTTCGAGTCCCCCAGCGACACGCCGCCGCTGTCGAAGATGCGGCCCGCGGTGCTTGCGGCGGGCGACGCGTTCGACCTGCCCGTGGCGCGGGTGGGCGAGGCCTTTGCGCGGGCGCGCATCGCGCTGCCGGGCGCGGAGCTGTACGGCCCCGACCGGCACCACGCCTCGCCCGAGGGCTCCTACCTTGCGGCGCTGGCGCTGCTGCACGACCTGCTGGACGTGCGCGTGCGCGGCCTGCCCGCGCAGGTGTCCTTCGGCGGGCAGACGCTGGTCAGCCTGTCGGCCGAAATGGCGGAGGCCATGCAGCGCCTCGTGCAGGCGCTCTGATGCATCAATAGCGCCAAAAAAGCCGCGCCGTTCCCGATTTGCATTGGGAGCGGCGCGGCTTATTGACTGGCTTATTTCTTTTTGCCCTTTGCGGGGGTCTTGCGGGACATGATCAGTATGATGGCGACGGTCAGCGCGAGGATGGCCGCAAAGCAGATCAGGTAGATCGCCATCGTGTTGCGGCTGCCGCCCGTGGTGGTGACGGTGCCGTTGCTCCCCTCCGTCGTCTCGGGCTCCTGGCCGGGCTCGACGTACTCGGAGGCGATCAGCTCCTCAATGGCCTTGTCCGCCTTGAGGTCCTTGACGTCCCCGGCGGTGTAGACGGCGGGCAGCGTGGTGTTCATGCCGTCGCTGTTGCCGGTGGCCACGTCGTACGCGCCCACCTGCGCAAAGCCGGGCTCGAGGTTGAAGGCGATGACGTTGGTCTGGCCGATCAGCTCGCCCATGTCCAGCACGGTGCCGGTGTTGCTGTCCAGGATCAGGTTGATCCAGGGGGATTCCTGGCCCAGGTCGCGGGGCGTGTACTCGCCGTCATAGCCCAGGCTGGTCAGCGCGATGAAGTAGGAGCAGCCCTGCTCCACCATCTCGTCGTAGTAGATGTTGGCGATGCCCGAGGGCTTGTAGACGTTGCAGCCCGCGGTGATGTCGGGGTATTCCTCGGCAATGGAGGGCGAGATCAGCCCGATGACGCCCACGCGGATGCCCGATACCTCCACAATGGCGTAGGGATCGAACAGCAGCTCGCCGTCGGCGCGCAGCCAGTTGGCGCACAGCAGCGGGAAGTTAGCCCGGGCGGACAGCTCCTGCAGCCGCTCAATGCCCAGCGCCGCGTCGCGCGTGCCGATGGCCGCCGCGGTGTACTGCGCCGCCTCCATCAGCTGGATGGTCCTGCCGCCGTCGCCGGAGAGCGCGTTGCCGCTGTCCACCAGCAGCAGCTGGCCGTCCTGCTGCAGCTCCGCCGCCAGCGCCGCCAGCTTGCCGTAGCCGATGGCGGTGTCATCGCCCGGCTCCTGACCGTTCACGTCACCGGTGTGCAGCACGGTAAAGCTCGCCGCCGAGGCCTGCTTGAGGATGTCCTCCGCCGCGGCAAGGCCGTCCCCCGCCGCGAAGCAGGTCGCGGGCAGCAGCAGCGTCACGCACAGCAGTATACAAAAAAACGCTTTTTTCATCCCAAATAACTCCTTTGCAGCCGGTTTGCTCCCTTCATTATACCGTATTTCCCCCAAGTTTCAAGTGAATGTTTTATGAATACGCGCCTTCTCACCGCGTCGGCAGCGGCTGCGTGCCCTCGGCGTAGGGCCGGATGAGCTCCAGAAATTCCGCCTCCGTCAGCCAGGTCAGGGGGCTTGCGCCCGGCTCGGGGTACCCGCAGGCATACCGCGCGCCGTCCCCGTCGCGGCACATCAGCCACTGCTGCCCGAAAAACAGTAAGAACTCCGGCGTGCATCCCTGCTCCTGCGCCATCCCGACCTGCGCGCTGCCCAGCGTCGCGTCAAAGTGCAGCCCCAGGTTTTCCGTGCGGTCCAGCACCAGCGCCTTTTCCGGGCAGATGCGGTAGAGCCGCTTGCTCCCGCCCTCCACGGCCAGCAGCCACCACCGGCTGCCGCCAAAATCCCGGTCGCGCTCCGGCTCGTAGACGCCCTCCTCTACGTTGACCGCGTAGTCCGGCAGCGCATAGACGATCTCCCCGTCAAACTCCGGCCTCTGCGCTGCAAACAGCGCCTGCACGTCCTGCCCGCTCCATTCGGCCGGCGCCGCGCCCGTCATCTCCAGCGGCTGCGGACGGTCCGCACACAGTCGAAGCCCGCACAGCATCGCTGCGCCCGCCAGCAACAGCGCCGCCAGGATCAGCAGTCCCCTGCGTTTTTTCATGCCGAATACCTCCATTTATGGTATGGATCTCCTCTTTATTGATAAAACGAGTCCATGGTGTGTAAGGTTCGTGTAAAATCGCACAGTGCGCGGAACTTTCTGTTGCGCGCCGCGTCCAATCAGTGTACGATGAAAGCGTACCCGAGAATGAACACACCGGAGGAATCAACGGATGAAAAAGCTGACCCGTCTGTTTTTTGCCGCGCTGGCGCTGGTGCTGGCGCTGACCCTGTTCGGCTGCGCCGCCGCGCCCGCCGAGCCGTCCCCCACCGCCGAGCCCACGCCCGAGCCCACCTCCACGCCCGTGCCCGAGGTCAACGTGCCCGTGCAGGACATCGCCGATCAGCTGCTGGCCATGGAGGACATGTTCCCCTCGGCAATGGGCTTCATGGGCGAGGAGATGATCACCGAGAGCTGCGGCCTGGATTTCTCGCTGCTGTCCGAGTACTCCCTCAACGATCCCATGATGAACGTCCACGCGCACATGCTCTACGTCGCCAAGGTCAAGGACGAGGCCGACGTGCCCGCCGTGGAGGAGGCCTTCGGCAAGCGCCTTACGCTTATGCAGGACATCTTCTCCACCTATCTGCCCGCGCAGTACGACCTGGCGATGGCGGGTCAGGTGGTGTCCAACGGCAAGTACGTGCTGATGGTGGTCAGCAACGATTCTCAGGCCGTCGTCGACGAGTTCAACCGTCTGCTGACCGCGGAATGATCGCGGCCGTCTCCGGGGAAGCGGGTGCCGTCCCGCCTCCCCTTTTTTCGATTTCTGCCGATGAAAGGGGGGCCTGCGCATGGTGTTTTCCAGCCTGAGCTTTCTGACGCTGTTCCTGCCGCTGACGCTGATGGCCTACTATGTTTCGCCGCGGCGGGCGCGCAACGCGGTGCTGTTCGCCGTCTCGCTGGTGTTCTACGCCTGGGGCGAGCCGGTGTACGTGCTGCTGATGCTGTTCTCCGCGCTGTCCGACTACGCGCACGGCCTGCTGCTGGAGAAGTGGGAGGGCCGTCCCGGCCTGCGGCGCGCGGCGCTGATCAGCTCCGTTTGCATCAACCTCGGGCTGCTGGGGTTCTTTAAGTACGCCGGGCTTGCGGTGAACACGCTCAACGCCGCGCTGGGGCTGTCGCTGCCCGTTCCCGCGGTGGCGCTGCCCATCGGCATCTCCTTTTACACCTTCCAGACCATGTCCTACACCATCGACGTCTACCGCCGCAAGTGCCCCGCCCAGCACGACCTGCTGACCTTCGGCTGCTATGTTGCGATGTTCCCGCAGCTGATCGCGGGGCCCATCGTGCGCTATGTGACGGTGGCGGACGAGCTGCGCAGCCGCCGGGAGAGCTTCGACGGCTTCTTTGCGGGCGTGTGCCGCTTCCTCGTCGGTCTTGCCAAAAAGCTGGTGCTGGCAAACGGCGCGGGCGCGCTGTGGGAGGCGGTGTCGGCGCAAGCCCCCGCGCAGCTGTCGGCGCTGTCGGCGTGGCTGGGCATACTGGCCTTTGCGTTCCAGATCTATTTCGACTTCTCCGGCTATTCCGACATGGCCATCGGTCTCGGGCGCATGTTCGGCTTCACCTTCCCGGAGAACTTCCGCTACCCCTACCTGTCGCGCTCCGTCTCGGAGTTCTGGCGGCGCTGGCACGTCACGCTGGGCGACTGGTTCCGCGAATACCTCTACATCCCGCTGGGCGGCAACCGCGTCAGCGTCCCGCGAAACATCTTCAACCTCGCCATCGTCTGGCTGGCCACGGGCCTGTGGCACGGCGCGAGTTGGAATTTCCTGCTCTGGGGCGGCTATTTCGGCCTGCTGCTGATATTGGAAAAGTTTGTGTTCGGCAGATTCCTGCAGCGGCTGCCCGCGTTTTTCGGCTGGCTGTACACGGCGCTGGCGGTGCTGCTGGGCTGGGTGCTGTTCGCGTTTGAGGACGCGGGCGCGGGGCTTAATTACCTGTCCGCGATGCTGGGCGGCGGTGCGGGCGGCGTGGACGCGTTCGCGCTGCGCAGCCTGCTGGATGGCGCGGGGCTGCTGCTGCTGTGCGCCGTCGGCTCCACGCCGCTGTGCGCGGGCGCACTGAAGCATCTCAAGGCCGCGCATCCCCGGCTCCACACCGTCCTCACCGCCGCGCTGCTTGTCGCGGGCTTTGCGCTCTGCCTGACCTACGTGGTGGACGCGGGCTACAACCCCTTCCTCTACTTCCGCTTTTAAGGAGGCGATCGCATGAAAAAGGCCGCAAGTCTGGCGTTTGCGGGGCTGCTGCTGGCCGCGCTGCTGCTGACAATGCTGCTGCCCGACGCGGGCTTTTCCGCGCTGGAAAACCGGGTCCTCGCCCAGCGCCCCGCCTTCTCGCTGCAAAGCGTGCTCTCCGGCAAGTGGATGGACGACACCGAGGACTGGCTGTCCGACCAATTCCCCGGCCGGGACTTCTTCGTGCGCGCCAAGGCGACGGCGGAGTACCTGCTGGGCAAGCGCGGCATCGGCGGGGCCTACATCGGCGCAGGCGGCCAGTACTTTGACGCCGCCTACCTGACCATCGACCGCGACCAGTGGGCGAAAAACCTGACCTATCTCGAAAAATTCGCCCAGGAACACGACGCGGTCTTTCTGCCCGTCTACTCCGCGCACACGCTCTACCCCGAGCGCCTGCCCGCGTTCGTCACCGCGGACGACGAGCGCGCGCTGCTTGCCGACCTGCCCGCCGCGCTGCGCGTCATCGACCCCTACGACGCCCTGCAGGCCCATCGCGGCGAGCCTCTCTACTTCCGCACCGACCACCACTGGACGCAGCAGGGCGCCTACCTCGCCTACCAGACCTACTGCGAGGCGCTGGGCTTCACCCCCGTGACCCCCGCCGAAACCATTCACAGCGAGCAGCCCTTCTACGGCTCGCTCTACTCCAAGGCCCCCATCTTCGGCGCGCAGCCCGATGAAATGGCGCTGTACACGGTGAACCGCACCGTCTCCGTGGTCTACGACCTGGACGAATCCACCCGCACGGACAGCCTCTACACCCTCTCCGCGCTGGACGCCAAGGACCAGTACACGGCGTTCCTCGACGGCAACCACGCCCGCGTGGACATCACCACCGACGCGGGCACGGGCCGCACGCTCGTCGTGCTCAAGGATTCCTACGCCCACGCGCTCGTCCCGCTGCTCGCCAACCACTACGACGCCATCGTGATGCTCGACCTGCGCTACTACAACCTCCCCGTCAGCGCCGTGCTCGCCGAGCACCCCGACGCCGACCTGCTGCTCACCTACGACCTGACCTGGCTCTCTCAGGACAGGAACCTCTATAAGCTCAACCACTAGGCCCCGGCGACCGGCCCGGCGTCCGTCGAGGACGCCATAGACCCGGGGGGCCCCTCCCCTGCAAG
>JAXEXP010000112.1:0-32250 GCA_034113365.1 Candidatus Spyradocola sp. | reverse complement strand
GGGTTCAGCGCCGTGACCAGCATAAGGGAGTTGTGCAGGTTGTGGTACATCTTGTCCTTGTTGGCGGTGATGCCCACGGCGCACTTGTCGGTGAAGGATACGATGGCCTCCGCCAGCAGCCGGGCGGACTGCAGGAAGTTGTAGGCTGCAACCGGCATGAAGACGTTCAGCTCGAAGTTGCCCTGGGAAGCGGCCATGCCGACTGCGACGTCGTTGCCCATGACCTGAACGGCAACCATCGTGACAGCCTCGCACTGGGTCGGGTTGACCTTGCCGGGCATGATGGAGGAGCCGGGCTCGTTTTCGGGGATGAAGATCTCGCCCAGACCGTCGCGGGGGCCGGAGGCCAGCCAGCGCACGTCGTTGGCGATCTTCATCATGTCGGCAGCCAGCGCCTTGAGCGCGCCGTGCGCGAACACCAGCTCGTCCTTGCTGGTGAGGGCATGGAACTTGTTGGGCGCGGTGACGAACTGCTTGCCGGTGATGGCGGAAACGGCCGCGGCGACCTTCTCGTCAAAGCCCTTGGGGGCGTTTAGGCCGGTGCCCACGGCGGTGCCGCCCAGCGCCAGTTCTTTAAGCTCGGGCAGCGCCAGCTCCAGCATCTTCTTGTCCTTCTCCAGCGAGCTTCTCCAGCCGGAGATCTCCTGCGTGAAGCGGATGGGGGTGGCGTCCTGCAGGTGGGTGCGGCCGGACTTGACCACGCCCTCGTTCTCCTGCTCGAGGCGGCGGAAGGTGGCGACCAGCGCGTCGATGGCGGGGAAGAGCTTGTCCTCGATGGCGATGACGGCGGAGATGTGCATCGCGGTGGGGAAGGTGTCGTTGGAGGACTGGCTCATGTTGATGTCGTCGTTGGGGTGCAGCAGCTTCTTGCCGGCCAGCTCGTTGCCGCGGTTGGCGATGACCTCGTTGGCGTTCATGTTGCTCTGGGTGCCGGAACCCGTCTGCCACACCACCAGCGGGAAGTGGTCGTTGAGCGCGCCGGACATCACCTCGTCGCAGGCCTGGGAGATGGCGGCGAGCTTTTCGTCGGTCATCTTCTCGGGGCGCAGCTCGTGGTTGGCGATGGCGGCGGCCTTCTTGAGCACGCCGAAGGCGTGCGTGATCTCGCGGGGCATGGTCTCCAGCCCCACGCCGATCAGGAAGTTCTCATGGCTGCGCTCGGTCTGGGCCGCCCAGTACTTGTCGGCCGGCACCTTGACCTCGCCCATGGAATCGTGCTCGATGCGGTACTCCATTGTTTCAACACTCGCTCTCTGAAAAATTGATATGTAAAAGGGTTTAGATCTCGATCTGGGCGATGACTTCCTTGAGGGCGTCGGCGCTCTTGTGCAGCTTTGCGGTCTCCTCCTCGGTCAGCGGCGCGATGATCTTGCCCGCCATGCCGTCGGGGCCGACGATGGTCAGCGTGGACAGCGCGACGTCCTCGATGCCGTACTCGCCGTGCATCATGGTGGAGACGGTCAGCGCGGTGTCTGCGCCGGAGAAGATGCACTTGCACAGGTGGCAGACCGACACGGCGACCGCGTAGAAGGTCGCGCCCTTGCGCTGGATGATCTTGCCGCCGGACTTGCGGATGTAGCTCTCGACCTCCTCGTGCACCAGCTTGGGCTCGATGAAGTCCTTGTTGGTCAGCGCCTCGCCGTAGCGGTCGATGGCGATGTTGGAGATGGTGCCCATGGACCACGGCACAAAGGAGGTGTCGCCGTGCTCGCCAAATACGTAGGCATGGACGTTCTGCTGGGAGATGTTGTAGTATTCGGCCAGGCGCGCGCGCAGGCGGGCGGTGTCCAGGATGGTGCCCGAGCCGATGATCTGCTTCTCGGGCAGGCCGGAGACCTTGGCAAATACGTAGGTGAGGATGTCCACGGGGTTGGCCACGATGATGTAGATGGCGTTGGGGGCGTATTTTACGATCTGGGTGGCGATGGACTTGGTGATGTTGACGTTGGTCTGCGCCAGGTCAAGACGGGACTGGCCGGGCTTTCTGGCCACGCCGGAGGTCAGGATCACGATGTCGGAATTCTCGGCATCCTGATAGCTGCCCGCGTAGATGGAGATGGGAGGACAGAAAGCCACGCCCTGACGGATGTCCAGGGCCTCGCCCATTGCCTTGCCCTCGTTGATGTCGATCATGACCACCTCGGTCGCGATGCCATTGACCGCCATGGTGTAGGCGATGGTGGAGCCAACGGAGCCGGCCCCGATGATAGTAACCTTTTTGCCCATACGTGTTTCCTCCATTTTTTATAATCCACGGCGCTGCCGCGCCGCAGGTTGTTGACGCTTTTTCAGTTCTTCTCGTCCGCCAGGCCTTCCTCGGCCTGCTTGAGGTGATAGGAGAGCAGCGCCAGCGAGCTTGCCATGTTCTCGCGCTGCACCAGCACGCCCGGCGGCGCGCTCAAGTGCACCGGCGCAAAGTTCCAGATGGCCTTGACGCCGCCGCGCACCATCGCGTCCGCGCAGCCCTGCGCCGCCGACGCCGGTACCGTCAGGATGCCGATGTGGATGCGCTCGCTGCTGCAATAGTCCGCCATGCGCTCGACGGGCAGCACGGGCACGCCGTCCACCGCGGAGCCCACCAGCGCGCTCTTGCTGTCGAAGGCCGCCACAATGTCCAGCCCGTAGTCGGCAAAGCCGCCGTAGCTCATCAGCGCCAGCCCAAGGTTGCCCACGCCCGCCAGCACCGCGCGGCTGCAGGTGCCGTAGCCCAGGAAGTGCTCCAGGTCGCGGATCAGGTCGCTGACCAGGTAGCCGATCTTGGGCTTGCCTGCAACGCTGACCGCGGCCAGGTCCTTGCGCACCTGCACCTCGCCCAGGTCCAGCGCCGCGGCGATGGCCGAGGCCGAGATGGTGCGCCCCTTCTCAGGCGGCAGGGACTTTAGGTACGTCAGATAGGTGGGCAGACGCTGCAGCGTCATCTTTGAGATCCCGCCCGTCAGCATGCGCGCCCACCTCTCTTCCCCATGATTCGATGAGATTTTGCCGATAATAGTTTACCACATATAATGAAGTCTGTAAATCGGGGAAGTTTATTCCGTCATTTCGTATCGATATATTTTTATCGATTACCGGCAAACAAAATGACTTGTGCGCAGGGGCTGCGCCCGGGAGGCCCGGTAAGTCTGTTAATAATATATCATACTTTGCCGTGTATGAAAAGACACTTAACAGAAAAATCGTTCTTTTACGTTTTATTTCCGTTTTTTTCGCGCGGGGCGTTCCGCGCTAGACCGCGCCGCTGTTGGTGCGGCGGTACTCCCGCGGGCTCTGCCCCGTCTGCGCGCGGAACACGCGCCGGAAGTAGGCGGCGGACTCGAAGCCCAGGCGGGCGCTGAGCTCCTCGATGGGCATCTGCAGGTCGTCCAGCAGCATGCGGCAGGCGCGGTCGATGAGCACGCGGTTTTTGTACGCAATGGGCGGCACGCCCATCTCCCGGCGAAAGCGGCTGTGAAAGTGCGGCACCGAAAGGTTGCTCACGCAGGCCAGCTGCCCGACGGTGATGCGGTCGGTCAGGTGCTCGTCGATGTACTGCACCGCGCTGCGCACGCCGTCGCTGATGCGCGGCGCGGGGAGGGCGGCAATGCGGCCGCGCAGCGCGTCCAGCAGCGCATAGAGGCGCGCCAGCACGGAGAAGCCCGCCTCCGGCTCCTCCCCGTGCTGCAAAAGAAACAGAAAGTCGGGGTAGAGCGCCTCGCAGCGCCCGATGCTCTGCAGCTCAAACGTGCTGTCGCCGTAGGGCGGGCTGAAGGGGCGCACCATGAAAAAGCAGGAGCAGAACACCGTCTCCGGGTCGCCCATCCAATGGGAGGCATAGGTCACGCCATAGGGCACGAACAGGATGTCCCCCGCACGCGCGCGCACGGTTTTGCCGCAGCTTTGGCAGACCACCTCGCCCTTTTCGATGTAGGCAAAGGAGTAGCGGGGACGGGGCAGATGGCTGTAATCGTCCACATCGCCCCGGACATGCCGGTAGCGCACGGTGCGGAAATAGGTGATCTCCTGCTCCACAAGGCTCATGCGGTCACCTCCAGACCATAGGATCGTATCTGTTTTTCATACTATACTGACTTTTTCTGCGTTGTCAATATGGTATACTGAAATAAAGAACCAAAGGGGGAAGTTTACATGAGTTTTCAAGGAAAAACCGCCGTCATCACGGGCGGCGCGTCGGGCATGGGCTATCTGTGTGGCGAGTGCCTGGCCAAGGAAGGCGCGAATATCGTTCTGGTTGACGTCGACGAAGAGCGCCTGCGCGGCTGCGTCGAGCGCATCAAGGCCGCAGCGGGCCACGACCGCGTGCTGGGCTGCGCCATCGACATCCGGCAGTACGACAAGGTGGTGCAGGTGCGCAAGGCCGCCGTCGACGCCTTCGGCTCGGTGGACATCCTCATCAACTGCGCGGGCGGCGCCTCCACGCGCGTGCTGAACGTACACGCCGAGTTCAAGGACCTGCCCATCGAGGTGATCGACTGGGGCATCGACGTCAACCTAAAGGGCGCGCTGTACTTCGACCACGCGATGCTGGATCAGATGGCCAAGCAGAACAGCGGCGTCATCATCCACCTGGGCTCCATCACGGGCGAGGAGGGCTGCGCCGTCAACGTGGACTACGCCGCCAGCAAGAGCGCGCTGATGTACGGCGTGACCAAGTCGCTGGCGCTGTACGGCGCGCAGTACAACGTGCGCGTCTGCTGCGTATCGCCCGGACCGGTGCTCACCCGCCCCGGCATGGCGGGCATGAAGACGCTGCAGGGCCGCGCAGCGCAGCCGCAGGAGATCGTGGATCTGATCCTGTACCTGTGCTCGGACAAGGCGGCCTTCATCACCGGCACCAACTACCTCATCGACGGCGGGCGCAACGTGATGCGCAACAAGGAGTAGAACCATGAAAGCGAACAAGCCCACGTTTCTTGGGCATTCCCGCCCGCTGCTCACCTGCATGGTGCAGGCGGAGAACCCCACCGACGCCATCAACATCGTGCGCAACGCGGCCTATGACGGCTGCGACGCATACGGCTTCCAGATCTGCCGGTTCGTGCCCCGGTACCGGGATAAAAAGACATTCCACGAGATCTTCCGCCACATGGAGGACAAGCCCATCTACATCACCAACTACCGCGACGGCTTCAACCAGGGGCTTTCCGACGAGGAGTGCGCCGAAGGGCTGCTGTTCGGGCTGGAGTGCGGCGCGACGCTGTGCGACGTGATGGGCGACCTGTACGCGCCCGGCCACCCGCTGCAGCTGACCGACGAGCCCGCGGCGGTGGCCCGACAAAGAGCGCTCATCGACCGCATCCACGAGCGCGGCGGCGAGGTCATCCTGTCCTCGCACGTCATGAAGTTCCTGCCGGCCGGGCAGGTCGTGGAGCTGGCGCTCAAGCAGCAGGCGCGCGGCGCGGACGTGGTCAAGATCGTCTGCGCGGCAAACAGCGACGAGGAGCAGATCGAAAACCTGCGCATCACCACGCTGCTGCGCGATGCGCTGGACGTGCCCTTCCTCTTTTTGTCGGGCGGCACGCATTACAAGCTGCACCGCATGATCGGCCCGATGCTGGGCTGCGCGATGTACCTGACCGTGCAGCAGCACGATCCGCTTTCCACCAAGAGCCAGCCCGTGCTGCGTTCCGTGCGCGCCGTGCTGGACAACTTCGACTACAAGCCCGACCGGGCGTTTGAGGACTGAGACCATGTATGCCATCACCATTGCTGACGACAAGCGCCTTGCCTGGGCCGCCGTGCCGGACCCCGTGCTCAAGGCGGACGAAGTGCTGATCCGCGTTCACTGCGCGGCGCTCAACCGCGCGGATCTGATGCAGCGCGCGGGCGACTATCCGCCCCCTCCCGGCGCGCCGGACATCATGGGTCTGGAGGTCTCGGGGCAGATCGAGGCGCTGGGCGAAGAGGCCGCGGCCCGCTCCCCCTGGCACGTGGGCGACCGGGTGTGCGCGCTGCTGGGCGGCGGGGGCTATGCCGAATGCGCCGCCGTAAAGTGGAGCCACTGCATGCCCGTGCCCGCCGGCCTTTCCATGGAGGAGGCCGCGGCGCTGCCCGAGGCCTACGCCACGGCCTATCTCAACCTCATCTACGAGGGCAACGCGCGCCCGGGCGAGACGCTGCTGTTCACCGCGGGCGGGTCCGGGCTGGGCAGCGCCGCGATCCCGCTGGCCAAGGCGCTGGGGCTGCGCGTCATCACGACGGTCACCTCCGCCAAAAAGGCGCAGGCCATCGCGGACCTTGGCGCGGACCGGATCGTGGTCACGTCCGCGGAATCGCTAGCGGACGCGCTGGCGGAGGAGTTCCGGGCAGGCCGGGGCGTGGACGTGGCCATCGACTGCGTGGGCGGCGAGGCGGTCGGGCAATGCCTGCCGTTCGTCAACCGCGGCGCGCGCTGGATCATGATCGCGGCGCTGGCGGGGAACCTGACGCAGGTGGACCTGAAGAACCTCTACGTCAAGGGGATCCGGCTCATCGGCTCGACGCTGCGCTCGCGGCCCGACGCGTTCAAGAGCCAGCTGCTGGCCGGACTGGTGCAGACGGTGTGGCCGCTGATCGAGCAGGGACAGCTCCGCCCGCGCCTCTACCGGACGCTGCCCATCCAGCAGGCGGAGGAAGCGCAGGCCATCCTCCAGCGCAGCGAAAATGTGGGCAAGGTCGTGCTTCGCGTGCTTTAGCTCCGCATGAATCGCAGCAAAACTGCCCATGCTACCTCCAGAGAAACAAGGAGGTATCGCGCATGGGCATACTGTTTTCGATACTGGCCGGGGCGGCGATGAGTGTGCAGGGCGTGCTCAACACCCGGCTCTCGGAGAAGGCGGGGCTGTACGAGGCCAACGTCTGGGTGCAGGGCACGGCGTTCGCGCTGTCGCTGCTGGCGGTGTGGCTGCTGGGCAAGGGCAGCTTCCGCGAGGTGTTCCAGGCCCCCAAGTGGACGCTGCTGGGCGGCGTGCTGGGCATCGTCATCACCATCACGGTGATGCTGGGCATCGGCAGGCTGTCGCCGACGGTGGCCATCTCCACGATCCTCATCGCGCAGCTGTTCGTGGCCGCGCTCATCGACGCGTTCGGCTGGATGGGCAGCGAAAAGGTGCCCTTCTGTTGGAACCAGTACGTCGCGCTGGCGCTGATGATCGGCGGCGTGGTGCTGTTCAAGCTCCGGCTGTGAGCAAACGCAAAAAGTCTCCCCGGAGGGAGGCTTTCAAACTGTCAAAAACTACGCAGACCATAGCACATCACAGCCTTTGGCTTCCCCTTGAGGGTTCACCCGGAGGGGCGAAGCCCTGGAGGTCGAGCGTTTCGGAATAAACAGTCCGGTGGACTGTTTATGGAGAATAAGCCGACCGAAACACCGGGACAGTCCAAAGGGCTGTTTCGGTGCGGAGCGGGAAGCTGTCGCCGCAGCGACTGATGAGGTGTCCGTCAAGCACCAACCCTGCCCCAGACGCATCGAATCACACCACGTGCTTTTTCGACAAACTGAAAGTCTCCCCGGAGGGAGGCTTTTTTGTTATCGGATGGCGCTGTGCGGGCAGGCGTGCCTGCATTTGCCGCAGCGGATGCACTCGGGGTCGTTGGGGTGCTGCGCGGGGTCCACGCCCATGTCGCAGACGGCAGCGCACGCGCCGCAATGGGTGCACTTGCTGCCATCGACGCGGCAGCGGAACACCGCGATGGGGTTGAACAGCGAATAGACCGCGCCCAGCGGGCAGAGGTACTTGCAGAAGGGCCGGAAGAGCACCACGCAGGCGACGAGCACCGCAACGAGCAGCGCGGCCTTCCACGCGAACAGCCCGCCCGCGGCGCTGCGGATGCTCTCGTCCGCGGCCATCAGCGGCAGGCCGCCCTCCAGCGTGCCGGCCGGGCAGAGCAGCTTGCAGAACCACGGCGTGCCCTGGCCCGTGCCGTCGGTCAGCAGCAGGGGCAGCGCGATCACCAGCACGGCCAGCACCGCGTACTTGACGAAACGCAGCGCGCGGTCGCCGCGGAAGGTGCGTATTTTCCACTTAAAGGGGATCTTGTGCATCAGCTCCTGGATCAGCCCGAAGGGGCACAGCCAGCCGCAGACGAAGCGGCCCGTCAGCGCGCCCACCAGCACCAGAAAGCCCACCACGTAATAGGAGAACCCAAACTTGCGGCTGCCCAGCACCGACTGCAATGCGCCGATGGGGCAGGAGCCCACCGCGCCGGGGCAGGAATAGCAGTTGAGTCCGGGCACGCACAGGCCCTTGAGGCGCCCCTTGTAGAGCGTGCCGCGCGCAAAGCCCGCAAGGTAGCTGTTGGTCAGCAGCGCCCAGGCCGCCTGCACCGCGTGGCGCACCCGCTGCAGTTTCTTCATCTTATCCAATGCCGATACACTCCAGACATACGCGGACCGCCTTGTTCAGCACCGTCGCCGCCTCGCCGCGCAGCGCGCCCGCGGCCATCATCACGACGCCCGCCGCCGCCAGCGTCAGCGGCAGCCACAGCCTGCCCGTCCGTTGCGTTTTCATCGCCGCTCCCCCTTTTGCCGCATTTTCTTCCTGCTATGATGAATATAAAAAATGATGGCAGAAAAGTCAAGCCGGGGCTTGACAAAGGAGCGGTAATGGCGTTTAGTTATACTAGAAAAAGATTCGGAGAGGACGGTTTGGACGACTATGGCTTCAAGACAGATTCGGCAGCGCAAACACACGGCGGCAACGGTCATCACCATCATCGAGCTGGTGGCGATCCTGGGCCTTTACCTGACGGTGGGCATCCGTGCAGGGCTGAGCTTCGCACGGCAGAAGGGCTGGATCCCGGAGCGCCCGAGCGTTTCCGTCGAGGCGAGCGCGCCCACCCCCACGCCCGAGCCCTCTGCGCAGCCCGAGGAAGAGGTGCTCGTGGTGCCCGAGGTGACGCCCGAGCCGGCCTACTGCCCCAGCTGCGGCGCGGTGCTGGCCGACCCCGCAGCGCAGTTCTGCGCCGCCTGCGGCGTGGATCTGTGGAACTACGGCGTGCAGGAGGAGCCGCTGGAGCCGCTGACGCTGTCCGTGATGGACGCGACGACCATCGATGTGATGATCGCGTCGGGCGATATCGACGTGCTGCCCGTGTTCAACACCTGGGAGAGCTCCATCGTCACGCAGTCGGGCACGCACGACAACTCCGCCTACGCCGTGGTGGACGGCAACACCGACACCTCCTGGCAGGAGGGCGTGGACGGCGACGGTCTGGGCGAATACATCACGCTGGACCTGGGTGAGGAAATGCAGGTGCAGTTCCTGGAGGCCTGGCTGGGCAACTGGCGCAGCGACGACTGGTACAACCGCAACAATGTACCTGCCGAGCTGTACATTCAGTTTTATGACAATGCGGGGGGCTATGTGGACGATACGCTCTGCTTCCCCAAGGAAAAAAAGAAGTTCGGCATCGAGCTGTCCCGCCCGGTGACGGCGCGCTATGTCCGCATCGAGATCGTGGACGTATACCCCGGCAGCAAGTATGACGACACCTGCATCGCGGAGATCCTCGTGTGCGGGTTCGAGCAATGAGCGCGCGCAAGGGGCTGCTGATCGCGGCCTATGCGCTGATGCTGGCGGCGGCGGTGTGCGCGCTTACGCTGTTTGGCATCCAGACGGTGCGCCTGCACGCGCTGCGGCAGCAGGACGAGGCCGCGGCAGCGCAATTTGAGGCGGAACTGGGCGCTCTTTCCGATGAGAACGCCGCACTGGAAAGCGCGCTTGCACAGGCGCAGGCGCTGGCGGCGGAGCAGGCGCAGCAGGTTGGGCAGCTGCAGGAGCAGTGCGCCCAGCTGCAAACCGCGCTGGACAACGCGGCGCAGTACACGCTGAACGTGCGCGCGCTGCCCGCGGGGCAGCTCGTGGCCGAGGAGGAGATCGACCGGGCGCATCTGCAGGACTACTTCACCAGCGACCCCATCGAAGAGGGCGACGAGGTGTATGCGCGCATCTACGGCAAAAGCTATGTGGACAACGACGACATCGCGCTGTCCGACCTGCGGTACATGAAGCTGCTGCACTACAACTTCGACCATCAGGTGCAGGTGGGCGAGCTGATCGTGCACCGCGAGCTGGTGCCCGACTACCAGGAGATCTTCCAGGAGCTGTTTGAGCACGAATACGAGATCCAGAGCATGTACCTGATCGACAACTACTGGACGGGCGACGGCGCGTCGTCGGATTCGGCGTCCATCGAGGTCAACAACACCTCGGCCTTCTGCTACCGCGGGGTGGTGGGCGGCTCGGGGCTGTCCAACCACGCGCTGGGCCGCGCCATCGACATCAACCCGCAGCAGAACCCCTACGTCACCTACAAAAACGGCGTGGCGAAGTGGACGCACGACAACGCGGACGACTACATCGACCGCGACACGGGCCTGCCGCACGTCATCACGCACGACGATCTGTGCTATCAGCTCTTCAAGGCGCACGGCTTTGACTGGGGCGGCGACTGGAAGACCATGAAGGACTATCAGCACTTCGACAAGGAAGAGTGACAAAAGGAGGGCGCGCACATGTTGCTGGACGGTGCATGGAAGCTGTATTTTGAGCCCGAGCACGAGGGCATGGCGGACACCCCCGGGGACATCGGGAAGATGCGCTGCATCGAGGCGCAGGTGCCGGGCGACGCGGCGCTGGATCTGGTGCGCGCGGGGCTGGAGGAGGACCCGTACTGGGATCAGAACCTCTACAGCTTCCGCAAGTACGAGTTCTATCACTGGTGGTACGTGCGGGAGTTTGACGCGCCGGAGGAATTTGCCGGCAAAAAGGCGGAGCTTGTGCTGCACGGCGTCAACACCGTGGCGGACGTGTTCCTCAACGGAAAGAAGCTCGGCTCCTGCCGGGACATGATGATCGAGCACGCCTTCCGCACGGAAGGCGCGCTGCTGCCCGGCGGGCGCAACGTGCTGGCGGTACACATCCGCTCGGCAATGAACGCGGTGCGCGACGCCGATCTGCCCGTGGGCGCGGGCGGCGGCGAGCACTGCGACGAGATCAGCGCGCTGCGCATGCCGCCGCACTGCTTCGGCTGGGACATCATGCCCCGGCTGCTGTCGGCGGGGCTGTGGCGCGGCGTGGAGCTGAACGCGCTGCCCGAGAGCCGCATCACGCAGGCGTACTACGCCACGATCAGCGCGGACGAGCACAAGGCGCGGCTTGCGATCAAGTGCCGCTTTGTGACCGACGACCCCATGCTGGAGGACCTGACCGTGCGCGTGCGCGGCGTGTGCGGGGACAGCGCGTTTTCATGGGAACAGCCCGCGCGCTACACCAGCCTGGACGGCACCATCGAGCTGGAAAACCCGCGCCTGTGGTGGCCGCGCGGCTACGGCGAGCAGGCGCTCTACGCCGTGACGATGGAACTGTGCAAGGGCGGCGAAGTGCTGGACGCCCGCACCGAGCGCATCGGCATCCGCCGCATCGACATCGAGCATGTGATGAAGCCCGGCGCGGACGGGCAGTTCAAGGTGCTGTGCAACGGCGTGTTCATCCTGTGCAAGGGCAGCAACTGGGTGCCGCTGTCGGCGCTGCACAGTCAGGACGCCGGGCGCTACGACAAGGCGCTCGCGCTGTTTGCGGACATGGGCTGCAACATCGTGCGCTGCTGGGGCGGCAACGTGGTGGAAGATCACCGCTTCTTCGACCTGTGCGATGAGCTGGGACTGCTCGTGTGGCAGGACTTTACGATGGCCTGCGCCACCTATCCGCAGGAGCGGTGGTTCTTCGATCTGATCGAAAATGAGGCCGTCAGCATCGTCAAGAAGCTGCGCAACCACGCGAGCATACTGCTGTGGGCGGGCGATAACGAGGTGGACGAGCGCTACACGGGGCTGGGCTATGCGGACGAGAGCAACAACCGCAACGACATCACGCGCGACATACTGCCCCGCGTCATCCGCAACCACGACCCCTACCGCAAGTTTCTGCCCTCCTCGCCCTACATCCCCGAGGGCTTCCCGCGCTACGCGGTGCCCGAGCAGCACAACTGGGGCGCGCGGGCGTACTTCAAGGACGACTTCTACAAGCACACCAGGGCGCACTTCATCTCGGAGTGCGGCTATCACGGCTGCCCGTCGCCCGAGACGCTGCGCGAATTCCTGCCCGCGGACAAACTCTGGCCGTGGCACAACGACTCGTGGGACACCCACAACACCGAGGACCTGCGCAACGTGCGCCGCAGCTACAACCGCAACGACCTGATGGCCGATCAGGTGCGGATCCTCGCGGGGCGCGTCCCCGACACGCTGGAGGAATTCTCCCGCCTGTCGCAGATCTCGCAGGCCGAGGCCAAGAAGTTCTTCGTCGAGCGCACGCGCATCCTCAAGGGCGCGCGCACGGGCATCATCTGGTGGAACATGCTCGACGGCTGGCCGCAGATCTCCGACGCCATCGTGGACCACAGCTTCCGCAAGAAGCTGGCCTACACCTGGCTGCGCCGCGTGCACGTGCCCGTCTGCCTGATGCTGGACGAGACGCGCGACTGGGGCCACGACGTGGTGCTGGGCAACGACAGCCGCAAGGATGCCGAGGTGGACTGGCGCGTCGAGGACGGCGAGACGGGCGAAGTGCTGCTGCAGGGCCACACCCGCTCCCGCGCCAACGAAAACGCCGTGGTGGGCAATCTGCGCGAGCTGGCGGGCACGCAGCGGCTCTACCTGCTGCGCTGGACGGCCGACGGCGAGCAGTTCGTGAACCACTACATCTCCGGTTTCCCGCCCTACGACACCGCAAAGCTGCTGCGCTGGGCGGACATCATCGAGCGCCTCTGATAAAGAGTTGCGGGATTGTTTCTGACGGTATGCTGCACTCTGTGGTCGTGCGGCTCCACCCTTCAGCCGGCCGAAGGCCGGCAGCTCCCCTCAAGGGGAGCCTTAAAGAAGCGGGTAACCCGATTTCATACCACAGCGATCTATAACCCTTTCAATCCAGGCAACCAACTGCAAAGAGTATCCTCATGGACATCCATAAAGGTAAAGTACCGCCGGAATGCGTGCAGTGTGATCCGGTGCGTCTGAGGCAACGATCGCGCTCGATGGGCTGTAACCCCCGCTAACCTCAAGGGCAATACAACACAAGCGCTTCACCCACAACACTCGCCCCACCCGCAGCCCGTACCTGTTCCCCATCGCGCAAACACTCCTCCGCGCCGCACACACCGCGCCCGGCTCCCCGCAGCATACCCGTGCGGCGCCCCCCGTTTTCCAATTGCGCAAGCGCTGGATAAATCGGCCGTGGTTGGATAGACAGTCTTTTTCAAATGCAGAACGCCCCCTCGGGTTCCACAGGGGCTGCAAGGAGTATTTCAATGGGCATTTATGTAGGATTTGACATCGGCGGCACGAAATGCGCCGCGATTACGGGCATCGAGAAGGACGGCGACATCCGCATCCTCTCGCGCGAGGCATTTGCCACGCCCGCCGATCAGCTCAGCGCGCTGGAGCGCCTGTGCGCGCTTGCGGAGGGCATGGCCGACGGTCAGCCCATCCTCGGCGTGGGCATCTCGTCGGGCGGGCCGATGGACGCGGCGGCGGGCATGCTGTGCAATCCGCCCAACCTGCCCGGCTGGAGCGGGCTGTCGCTGACGGAGTTTGCGCAGGCGCGCCTGCACGCCCCGGCGGTGCTGGAAAACGACGCCAACGCCTGCGCGCTGGCCGAGTGGCGCTGGGGCGCGGGCCGGGGCAGCCGCATCATGCTGTTCCTGACCTTTGGCACGGGTCTGGGCGCGGGCATCGTGCTGGACGGGCGCGTGCTGCGCGGCGCGTGCGGCAACGCGGGCGAGCTGGGGCACTGGCGCCTGGCGGACAGCGGCCCGGCGGGCTACGGCAAGGTGGGCGCGTTCGAGGGCTTCTGCTCGGGCGGCGGCATCGCGCAGCTGGCAAAGGCGGTGGGCACGGCCTGGGCGCAGCGCGGGCAGGCTCCCGCGTGGCTGGACGGCGAGGTCACCGCAAAGGCCGTGGCGCAGGCCGCGCTGGACGGCGACGAGGCCGCCCTGGAGGTGTTCGACGAGAGCGCGCGCCGTCTGGGGCAGGGGCTGTCGCTGGTCATCGACCTGCTCAACCCCGACTGCATCGTCATCGGCTCGGTCTACGCGCGCAGCGAGGCGCTGTTCCAACGCGAGCTGCACCGCGTGCTCCGGCGCGAGACGCTGCCCGACTCGCTTTCCGCCTGCCGCATCGTGCCCGCGGCGCTGGGCGACGCCATCGGCGACTATGCCGCGCTGTCGCTGGCCGTGCAGGCGGCGCAGGCGTAAAATACCCAGGAAAACGGATGGGTTTTCCCACGCTTTGAAAAAACCGTAATGCAGGCGGAAATGGTTGAGCCGCTGCGCTATGCAGGATTTCTGCTCGCCAAACGCGGGAAATAGACGGGTGGGCGCGGCCCACGCAATAACTTTTCATGGATTACCGGCGCGTTTTGTACAGTCAAAGGGGGAACGGCGTTGTATCCGTTCCCCCTTCGTCGTTTAGTTCAGCGTAAAGGACGCGAGCATGGCGGCAAGCTCCTCTGCGTATTCTCCGTCCACGCTCTCGGCGGTCAGTGCCAGCGCGCCGCCGTCGGGCAGGCTGACCAGGCAGACGGTGGTCTCTGTGCCGCCGCTCTCGGTCTGCCGCATCGTGACGTCGTATGCGCCCGTGCCCAGGGTGGTCTGCTGCGCATCGTCGCCCAGGTGCTCCGCCGTGTAGGCCTCGACCTCATCGGCGGCGAGGTACTGCACCGTCAGCCGCGCGCCGCCGCTGCCGTCCACCGGCGTGTAGGTATCCGTGCTGTCGCTGGCGGTCACCGCAAACAGCGCCGCGTCGTACTCGATCGTGTAGAGGGGCGCATCGGCCCCGGCGTCCGCTTCGGGGGACGCATCAGACTCCCCGGTGGATTCCGCGGCAGGCTCTTCGGTCGGCTCTGCCGTGGGTTCGGCGGCGGGCTCCGTGGTCGGTTCGGCGGTCGGCGTGGTCGTGGCGGTCTGCGCGCTGCAGCCCGCAAAGGCCAGCAGCACAGCCGTGCACAACAGGATGGACATCAGCTTTTTCATGTTCGTCACCTCGATGTTTGGATTCGACGTCTCTCGGTAAGGGGAACGTCTGCAATACACACGAGGCAGGCGGCATGTTTGTTATGAACATAGAAATAACAATCTGTGAAGCATTGCCAAAGGGCGATGAGGAGGCGCCGCAGCGCGTGCACCTGCGCCGGCTGCCGGACATGGATCGACGTCAACGTATCGAACATACAGAAAGGAAGGATGAAATCATGCAAAGAGTGTGGAAGGCGGCGCTGTGCGCGCTGCTGGCGCTGCTGCTGTGCAGCTGCAGCCTGCTGACGCCCCCGAGCGAGGCAGAGCAGGCGGCGCAGGCGCAGTGCGAGGCGCTGATGGCCAGCCTCAACCAGGGCGACTGGTCGGCTGCGGAGGCCATGCTGCCCCTGGGCGGGCTGTACGGCGTCGCGCCGGGCGAGGATGCGTCACTGCTCAACGCGATGGCGCAGGGCATGAGCTGCAAGGTCAGATCCGCAAAGGAGCAGGAGGACGGCAGCGTGGTGCTGACGCTCAGGATCCAGAACGTGGATCTGAAAAAGCTGCTCGAATCGCTGCCCGAGGGCCTCTCCTCGACGGAGGAGGCGCGCGCGGCGATGCTCGAGCGCATGCCCGACGCCAAGCGCAAGTCCTTTGACGCGCAGCTGACGCTGCTGCCCGCCGGGGACGGCGAGGGCTGGGAGCTGCTGTGCGACGTCAGCTTTGCCAACGCGCTGACCGGCGGGCTGTACGACATCGTGCAGGAACTGTGGGGGGAGGCGAGCGCGCAATGAAAAAGACGATGCTTCGGGCGCTGTGCGCCTGCCTGTGCCTGCTGCTGATGCTGACGCTGCCTTTGCCGTGCGCGCAGGCTGCACGCAGCGCAGGCGCGCAGCGGGAGATCTTCTACGGCAACATCCGGATGCTGGGCGCGAACGCGGACGAGGTGACGACCTACAAGGCGGCGCGCGACGAAAACGACGCGATCTACATCCGCGCGGAGGACTTTGCGCAGCTGACGGGCGCGGCGCTGTACGCCACCTCCTCCGATACCTACCACTACAAGCTGGGTCTGCGGCACCTCTATGTGAACACCGCCACCGGCACGGGCGAGGTCTACTACAACTTCAACAACGGCGATGGCATCGGCTACCCGCTCTACGGCGAATTCGACCTGACGGACTGCCTGTACAACAAGGAGAAGGAGAGCTGGTACTTCCCGCTGGAGGAGCTGCTGTACATGGCGGGCATGGAGTGGGGCTGCGAGGACGGCGTGGTGCTGGTCTACCGGCCCGAGACGCTGTTTGAGATCGTGGCGGACTCCGCCGACATGCTCGCGGACAACCCCGATTACGCCGACGTGATGGGCGATGGAGAATGGGAGCAGGTGGGCAATTCCTTCAAATACGGCATTCAGGCCGCCATCGACGACATCGACATGACCTTTATCGCGGATTCGATCCTGACCACGCTGAATTTCAAGGAGACCATGACCTACGAGGACAAGTCGCTGCAGGCCGCGCTGCTGACGCTGCGCAGCGACGCGCCCGAAGCCGGTGCGGACGGCGTTGCGGCTTCGTCGAAGCTGAACGACGCCGCGGACTTCATCGACGCGGTGTCCACGGGGCTGGATCTTGCGTCCACGGAGATCGGCCATGACGCGGTCAGCGAGCTGGTCGCGGACATGCTGCACGTCTATCTGCGCTCGGACACCGTAGAGGCCCTGTCCGACTATGCCGCGGTGGGCTCCAAGCTGGTGGGCTACGCGCTGGGCGTGGGGCAGGCGCTGTGGGCGCGCGAATACATGCCGGAGAGCCTTGCACAGCGCCTGGAGCGCATCCAGTCCGTGAGCGCGGGGCAGGATGACTCCTTCTGCCGCCAGCTCGAGCGCGCGGCGGGCGACGTGTACGACCTGTACTACGGCGACATCTCCAACGCCTATCTGCAGGGCGTGACGCTGGACTCCATCGCCGCGATGGTGGACGGCGTGATCAAGTTGGGCGCGGACCTGGGCACGAACGACCTGGCCGTCGCGCCGCTGCGCTGGGCGTCGCTGACGGTGGGCGCGTTTGACCTGGGCGTGGAGGTGCTCAAGAGCACCACGCCCTCCATCCAGCAGGCGATGGACGACGCCGAAGACGTGAACCTGAGCCTGTGCCTGGTGCGCACGGGCTCGGTGATGCAGACGGCCTACCGCGACGCCGTGATGCGCCTGCGGCTGGCGGGGAGCGGCCTGGATCAGGACCTGATCGACGCGCTGCGCGAGTGCGCGCAGGTGACCGAGGGCTGTGCGCTGCGCGCGCATGAGAAGCTATCCGCGCTGGGCAAGATGAGCAGCGCGGGCCTGGCCTCGCACGCGGCTTACCTGCAGCGGCTGGACGAATCCGCCAAGTACGACGGCCTCCTGCTGCTGAGCAGCAGCTTTGCGGGCATCCACAGCAACAAGCCGGGCTGCGTGCGGCAGGAGATCCCGCCGGAATACGTCTACGGCCTGCCCGTGATCGACATGGAGCTGACCACCGGCATGGCAAACGTCGAGGCGAAGCCCATGAACGGCGAGCCCCTCGACCCCGAGCTGCCCCGCCTGACCATCGACACCACTGACATTGACAAATACGGCTGGCTGAACTCCGTGACGCTCACCAGCGACCGCTACGGCACGTTCCGCTACACCTCGCACGTTGGCGCCATGTACGGCAGGTTGAGAGGCGTGGATATGGGCGACGGCGAATACAGTTACATCCTGATGCTGTACTCGATGGGCACTGTGGGCGGCGCTGAGGTATTATTCCTCCGCCCGGTGAACGGTCAGCTGACCGCGGTCAAAACCTTCGATACGCAGCAGCGCGACGACGGCATATACGTCGAAGGCCACTTCCTCGACGGCGACACGGTCACCGGCGTGATCTACCCCACCGGCACGGAGTTCACCAAGGATGTGAGGTACAGCATGGACGACCGCACCGGCAAGGGCATCTTCGAGAATGGCCTTGGTGTTGCGAACTACGAGCTGAACGATCGGGGCTATTACGACCTGGTCTTCCACACCATACACCGCTGCCTCGCCAACATGGACGGCGTGGGCAACGGCTGCACGCGCTACACGCTGGAGGACGGTCAGCTCGTGCTCGCCGAGCAGTGGTACGAGACCGACCTGGATTGGGCAGAGGACTGACGCAGCGGTGAAAAAACGCTCCGGTTTTCTTTCGCAAAAGAAAACCGGGGCGTCTCTCAGTGCCCTGCGGGACGTGCGCCCATGATGAGGCTGTCGTGCAGCACGCCGTCCTGCTCCTCCCGCTGCGGCGCCACGAACAGCCGCCGGAACCCGCACTTTTCATAGCAGCGGATGGCGCGTGCGTTGTGCGTCTTGGGATCGACGAGCAGCGCGTCCGCACCATATTCCGAAAACAGCGCCTGCATCAGCAGCCGGAGCAGCCGCGTACCAACGCCGCGATTCCGAACCGCCGTCTCCCCGATGAGCAGGTCAATGCCATACACGACCTCACCGGCCGACGCAAAGCGGTCGTATTCCTCCTGCGGCACTTCATAGCTTTCCGCATCCACCCGGCAGAACTGGCAGTATCCCACTGCCGCGCCCTGCCATTCCAGTATGCAGGGCTGCACCTGCTGCCTCACGTGCCGCCAATAGCCCGCCACGACGCGCTCCATCGTGTACTGCTGCGTCATGCCGTCCCACCAGCGCATGGTTTCCGGGTCGGTCATCCACTTGAGCATCAGCGCGAAATCATGCGCATCGGGGTTCATCTTCCGTACCGCGGCGTCCCCGTCCCTTGCCAGTCCATCCATGCGCATCCCCCTTTCGGTACAGAAAAGGAACAGTCCACCCCTTTTGCGGATACCGGGCGGTTTATATTCGGCTAGAGCATCTCGCGGAAGCCCTTGCCGATGATCTCGCTGGTGTTGGAGATGACGATGAAGGCGTGCGGGTCGATGCTGCGGATGTACAGGCGCAGCTTGACGGCCTGCGAGCGGCCCATCACGGTGAGGATCACCTTGCGGCCCTCGTGGGTGAACGCGCCCTCGCCCGACAGGATCGTGGCGGAGCGGTTGAGCGTGCCCTTGATGAAGGCGACCACCTCGTCGGGCTTGTGGGTGACGATGGTGAAATACTTGGACAGGTGGATGTTCTCAATGACGCTGTCCACCACCAGCGCCTTGGCCAGCAGCCCCAGCAGCGAGAACAGGCCCGTCTCGATGCCGAACACCACGCCTGCGGCCGTGGCGATCAGAAAGTCCGTGCAGAACAGCGCCTTGCCGATGTCCACGCTGGTGTACTTTTTGAAGATCATCGCCACGATGTCGGTGCCGCCGGTGCTGCCCTGGGAGTTGAACAGGATCGCGCTGCCCACCGCCGGCAGCATCACGGAAAACACCAGGTCCAGCATGGGTTGGCTGGTCAGCGGCGCGTCCAGCGGCACGACGCGCTCGAGCACATAGATGGAGATGGACATCAGCAGCGAGCAGTACACCGTCTTGATGCCAAAGCTCCGGCCGAACACCAGAAAGCCCACCAGCAGCAGCGCCAGGTTGATGCCCAGCACCAGCTGGCCCGTGGAGATGTCGGGCAGCAGCGCGCTCAGGATCACCGAGATGCCGCTGACGCCGCCCGTGGAGAAGTTGTTGGGGAATTTGAAGAAGTAGACGCCGACGACCACCATCAGCGTGCCCACCGTGAGCAGAAAGAAATCCCGAATGCGCTTGTTCATTGCAAAATACCTACCTTTTGCAGGATGCTCTGTCAACCGCACACCATTATAACACAATTTATGCAAAATACAATCGCTTTGACCCGTAAAATGTGCGCCTGGGGCGGGCGCCGTGCTGGACGGACACCTCATCAGTCGCTGCGGCGCCAGCTTACTCCGCACCGAACCAGTCCTTCGGCCTGTTCCGGTGTTCCGGTCGGCTTATTGGGAAGAAACAGTCCACTGGACTGTCTCTTCCCAAACGCTCGAACTTCAGGGCTTCGCCCCTTCGTAGGCGCACCGAACCAGCCGTTCCGGCTGTTCCGGTGTTCCAGTCGGCTTATTTGCACGAAACAGTCCACTGGACTATTTCGTACAAAACACTCGACCTCCAGGGCTGCGTCCCTCCAGCTTCCCCTCAAGGGGAAGCCTGAGGTGTTTTCTGATGTGAGATCCATATCTTTCAGATAGAGTTTATGCTTTGATTCTGACTGTGAGATAAGATTAGGCGGGAGATGGGCTTAGCGGTAGAGCACGAAGTCCAGCATGACGCGCGCAAAGCCTGCGGTTTTCAGCGGTGTTGCGGTGCAATCGGGGTAGGTCTTGATGCATAGGCGGTCGCGGCCGGTGAAGATGCGGCCGCTGCGGAACTCGCGCGCCAGTGCGGACAGCGCCTGCGAGGCGTGGTCGCGGTCGAAGATGCGCAGGATCTCGCCGGATTTTTCCAGCACGGCGGCGGCGTGGCCGTCGATGAGGCACACCGCCGTGCCCGCGACGCGCGTAAAGGCGCGGTCGGGCTCGTGCTCCAGAAGGCGGCCGTAGGGCTGGGCAGGGTCAGCGGCGGGCAGCCACAGCGCGGGCTGGTCGGGCTCGTCCAGCAGGCGGCGCACGCGGTCGTAGTCCCCGGCGCGCACGAACTGCATGCCGGGCAGGCCGCGCACGAAGTAGCCCCGCCGCGCGCGGCCCGTGTACTCCCACACGCGCAGCAGCTCCATCGCCTGCGCCCACGGCAGGATCGTGACCGTGTCGCGGCAGAGCAGCGGACAGGCGTTGAACGCGCGCTCCAGCGCCTCCTCGCCCGTCAGCGCCCTGGATGGGCGCGCCAGCTCCCAGCGCCCGGCGGACAGCGCGTTGGCCCGGGCGCGCGCCAGCCGCCTGCCCTCGATGCGGCCGTCTGACAGCACCTCCTCCTCGATGCGCAGCGGCGTCAGGCTGTCGCAGCGCACAAGGCCCCGGTGCGCAAGGCGCAGCAGCACGTCCAGCGGGGACTTGCCGGGCAGCAGGCCGCCCAAAGCGCCGGCGAAACTGGCGCCCCGGCGGGTCAGCGCGGTGAGCAGCGTGCGCTCGTCTCCGTCCAGATCAGGCGCGTCGGGCGCGGGGGCGTCCCAGTCGATGTCCGCAACGCGGGCAAAGCGCAGGTTGTCCCCGTCCAGCGTCCAGCAGAACTCGCCGCGGGCGAGCAGGTCGTCCAGCAGACGGGGCTGATAGCCGCTCACGCGCGCGGGCAGCAGCAGGGTTTCCCATGCTTTCAGCGGATAGGACTGGCCGCACAGGGAATCCAGCGCATCCAGCAACTGCTCCGCAGGCGCGCCGCTGCGCCGCAGGCCGTCGGCCAGCAGCTGTGCGAACCGCTCCGGCCCTCGCGTGACCACGGCGCTGCGCCGCGCCCGCAGCGTTTCGCGCTGCGCCTGCCGCCACACCTGTTCGTGGTAGACGATGCCGCCGCCCTCCACCGCGTGCCCCTGCCGCACCAGCGCGTCCAGCACGGACTGCGCCATCTCCTCGGGCAGCAAGTAGCGCTGCGACAGGCTGGCCGCGTCCTGACCGCCCCGGCAGCGCAGCAGGCGGCGCGTGACGGCCTCCAGCGCCTCGGGTTCGCGGCGCACCAGCGCAGCCTCGTATTGCTCCGCCATCTCCGCGGCGATCCACAGCCCCGGCTCGATGTACAGCGCGCGGCCTGCGTCGGCCAGCGCGGTCAGCCAGTCCACGGGCACGTCGAGGTCGCCTGCGGCCAGGTCGCCCTCGCGCATCAGCAGCGCGTGCAGCTGCTCCGCGTCCTCGGGCAGGCGCGTGCGGCGGGTCTGCGCCTCCAGCGCCTCCTCGCCGGGCCGGATGCCGGGTTCCTGCTGCGCCTCCAGCGCCTGCTCGGCCGCTTTGATCGCGGAGGTGGGGATGTTGTCGTATTCATACATCAGCTTGGCCTCGGCGGCGCGGCGCATGGGCAGCGCCATGGGCGAGGGCGCGTCCAGGTGCATCTCGCGCACCTCGATGCCGCCCTCGCGGATGCTGGTCAGCACCTCTTCCAGCGCGGCAAGGTCCAGGTGGTCGGACAGGCAGCAGCGCGCCGCTTCGCGCATCAGCGGATGCTCCGATTTGTCGGCCAGCGCGGACAGCTGCTCCGCCCCGCGGATGCGCTGCACCCACAGCGGCTGGCGGCGGCTGCCGCGCACGCCCATCATCAGCGCGCAGCCTGCGGCGTAGCGGAAGGTCATGGAAAACAGCGGCGTGGCGGGCAGCATCGCGCGCACGCGCCGGGCGGCGTCGTCGGGGTTCAGGCGCAGCAGAAGCCCCTCGGGCAGCGGCGTCTTGCCCACGAGATAGAGCAGGAAGCCGTCGTCGTCGTCAAACAGGTGGACGTCCTGACCCGTCAGTTGCTTGGCCTGCTGCTGGCAGAGCAGCCCCAGCGCATAGTTGACCCTGCGGCCGAACACCGAGTGCACCATCAGCTGGTGCTCGCCCGCGTCGTCCACAAAGTGCTCGCAGAGTATGCGCTTGTGGGTGGGCAGACAGCCCGTGCTGCGCAGCTGATTGCGGATGTGCCGGGCGGCGTTGTCGGCGGCGTCGCCGTCCATGCGCAGATTCCGCAGCGCTTCGCCCAGCTTGTGCGCCTGTGCGTCGCGCTCCAGCGCTTCCAGCCCCTTGCCGAACTCCAGCGCGACGGGATAGGCGCGCCCCACGCCGTCGCCCTTCCAGAACGGCGGCTGCGCGCCCTCGGGCGAGGTCTGCGCCACCACCACGCGGTCGCGGCCGATCTCCAGTATCTTCCACGCGAACGCGCCCAGCAGGAACTTGTCCCCGATGCGCGCCTCGAATACGTATTCCTCGTCCAGCTCGCCAAGATGCGTGCCGTCGGGCAGCACCGCCGCGTACCAGCCCCGGTCGGGGATGGTGCCGCCCGCGCTGAAGGCCAGCATGCGCGTGTAGCGGTCGCCCAGCACGCGGCCGTGGATGCGGTCGTAGAGCACGCGGGCGCGCACGGGGCGATCCTGCTCGTGCTCCCAGTCGCCGGCGAGCATGCGCAGGCAGTCGCAGACCTCCTCGCGCGTGACGCCGCGAAAGCTCCAGCAGCCGTGCGCGACGGAGAGCGCCTCGTCCACCGTGTAGCCGTCCTCCTGCACCGCCATGGCGACCAGGTGTTGGGACAGCACGTCCAGACAGCCCTCGGGCGGGCAGGCAGGCTCGATGCAGCCCTGCATCGCGGCGCGCGCCGTCAGCCCGCAGTAGAGCGTGTCGGCGGCAGTCTTGCCGTAGATGCGCATGACGCTGGTGACGCCCGGCTTGTGCCCCGCGCGGCCCAGACGCTGCAGCGCGCCCGACACCGTCAGCGGGCAGCCCACCTGCAGCACCAGATCCACCTCGCCCACGTCGATGCCCAGCTCCATGGAGGACGTGGCCACCAGCAGGCGGAGCTGTCCGCTGCGCAGCTGCTGCTCGGCCTCCAGGCGCTGCTCCTTGGAGACGCAGCCGTGGTGCGTGCGCGCAAAGCCCTCGCCCGCCAGCTGATTGACGCCATAAGCGAGCCGCTCGGCCTGCTGACGCCCCTCTACGAACGCGATGACCGTGCGCACGCCCTGACACTGCTCGTACACCCGCGCGGCGAGGTCGGGCCAGACGGTGCCCTGCACCGAGCGCAGGTCGGGGATGGGCGTGGTGACGAGGATGTCGGAGGATTTGCGGATGCGCGGCGCGACGACGGTGCAGGGGGAGGGGTAGCTCAGGTATTCTCCCGCGCGCTCCAGCGGCGAGATGGTCGCCGACAGCCCGATGCGCTGCACGCGGCGGCCGCACAGCGCGTCCAGCCGGGCGAGGGAGAGCATCAGGTGCGCCCCGCGCTTGGAGCCGATCAGCGCGTGCAGCTCGTCCACGATCACGGCGCGCACGGTGCGCAGCATCGCACGGCTGCGCGGCGCGGTGAGCAGCAGGTACAGAGACTCCGGCGTGGTGATGAGGATGTGCGGCGGGGCTTTCAGCATCTTCTCGCGCTCGGCGGACGTGGTGTCGCCCGTGCGCACAGCGGTGCGCAGAACCGGTCCCTCGATGCCCTCGTTGGGGCGCTGCAGATTGGCGCGGATGTCGTTGCCCAGCGCCTTGAGCGGCGAGACGTAGAGCACCTGCGTCTCCTCGGGCAGCTCGCCCCGGCGCGCCTGCTCCTTCAGCCGGTCGATGAACACTAGAAAGGCCGTCAGCGTCTTGCCCGTGCCCGTGGGCGCGCTGATGAGCGTGTGCTCCCCCGCCGCGATGTGCGGCCAGCCCTCGCGCTGCACCGCCGTCGGCTCCCCCACGCACGCGGCAAACCACGCCCGCGTCTGCTCGCTGAATGCTTCCATCATCGCGCCGTCCTCCTGTGAAAATTGCTTCGTATGTTCCCATTATACCATGAACGTGCTGCAAAACAAAGCCGTGGGATCCGGAAATCCACGGCTGTGGTTGTCAAAAAGTTCTGTAGGAGAATCGCATGACGGGATTCGGTGCGTCTGGGGGAATGTTGGTGCTTGACGGACACCTCATCAGTCGCCTGCGGGCGACAGCTTCCCGCTCCGCACCGAAACAGCCGTTCCGACTGTTTCGGTGTTCCGGTCGGCTTATTCGGAATAAACAGTCCCCAGGACTGTTTATTCCGAAACGCTCGACCTCCAGGGCTTTGCCCCTCCGGGTGAACCCTCAAGGGGAAGCCAAAGGATGCTACCGCTGTTGTCTGCATGAGTTTTTCTACAGAATCCACGGCTTTTGATGGTATTTCTACAGCGTCACGCCGGTTTTGAAGATGGCCATGTCCTGAAGGCCCGCTTCTTCCGAGCGGACGGGGGCGCCGTTTGCGATGCGCAGCACGTCGGTCAGCAGGCGCTCCGCCGCACGGGGGATGGGTTCGCCCTGCAGCACCGGGGCGGCGTCAAAGTCGATCCAGCGCGATTTGTGCGCCGAGAGCGCGGGGTTGGTGGAGAGCTTGAGCGTGGGCACGGGGCCTGCAAAGGGCGTGCCGCGGCCGGTGGAGAACAGCACCAGCTGCGCGCCCGACAGCGCCAGCGCTGTGGTGGCTACGAGGTCGTTGCCCGGGGCGCTGAGCAGGTGCAGGCCATGCGACTGCGCGGGCTGCGCGTAGTCCAGTACGCCGACGACGGGCGCGCTGCCGCTCTTCTGCGTGCAGCCCAGCGCCTTGTCCTCCAGCGTGGTGATGCCGCCTTCGCGGTTGCCGGGGGAGGGGTTCTCGTACACGGGCTGCCCCGCCGCGGTGAAATAGTCCTTGAAGCCCTGGATCATGTCCACCGCCTGATGGAACGTCGCCTCGTCCCGGCAGCGGTTCAGCAGCAGATCCTCCGCGCCGAACATCTCGGGCACCTCGGTCAGGATGGTCGTGCCGCCCATCGATACCAGCAGGTCGGAGAATGCGCCGATCACGGGATTGGCCGTAAGCCCCGAAAAGCCGTCCGAGCCGCCGCATTTCAGCCCCACGATCAGTTTGTCCGCGCCCATTGGCACGCGTTCGTCCTCTGCCGCCGCGTCGATGAGCTCCTTCAGCAGCGAAAGCCCCGCCGCCATTTCGTCCTCCACGTCCTGACAGACGAGGAACTTCACGCGGTTTTCGTCCACATGCGCCATGCGGCTGCGTATTTCTTCTACGCCGCTGTTCTCGCAGCCCAGACCCAGCACCAGCACGCCGCCCGCGTTGGGATGGCAGGCCAGCGCCGCCAGCGCCCGCCGCGTGTTCTCCTGATCGCCGCCCAGCTGCGAGCAGCCGTAGGGGTGGGGGAAGGCCAGCACGTTGGTGGCGCTGCCGTGCAGAAGGCCGCGCGCCTGCTGCGCCAGCCGCTCCGCCACGCGCCCCACGCAGCCCACCGTGGGCAGGATCCAGACTTCGTTGCGCACGCCCACGCGGCCGTCCGGGCGCACAAAGCCCAGGAACTGCGCAGGCTCGCGGGGCGGCAGTTCGCATTGGATGGGGTGGTATTCATAGGCCCCGTCGCTGCGCAGCGCGGTGGACAGGTTGTGCGTGTGCACCCACTCGCCCGCGCGGATGGGGCGCGTCGCCCGGCCGATGGGGTGGCCGTACTTGATCACCGCGCCGCCCGCCGGGATGTCACACAGCGCCACCTTGTGCCCCGCGGGAATGTCGCCCAGCGGCGTCAGCCGCACCGCGACGTTGTCCTTTTCGTGGATGACGATCTGCTCCTTCATGCGCTCAGCTCCTTTATGCACGCCCGCACGCCCTGGCTTTGGATGCGCGCGAACCAGTCCTCTACCTGCGCCGCAAAGCCCGGTATTTCGGTCAGATCCATGCCCCAGAGCGCCTGCGCGCGCAGAATGTCCGGCACGTCCTGATGGATCAGGCAGTCCAGCGCGGCGGGGTCGTCCTGCATGAGGTCGGGATGGGCCTTGTACAGCGCGATCAGCGCCGCAAGCGAGAACGCAAGGCGCGGTGCGGGCAGTCCGAGTTTTGCGCAGTCCAGCAGGGTGGGCAGGATGCGCGCGCACCACTTGGAGACGGAGTTCAGGCAAATGGACAGCAGCTTGTGGTCGATGTACGGGTTGGCAAAGCGCTCCAGCACGCTGCCGGCGTAGGCGTCCAGCTCGGCGCGGGGCTGGTCTATGGTGGGCAGCACCTCTTTGGAGAGCGTGCTGCGGATGAAGGCTGCAAAGTCCGCGTCCAGCACCGCGTCGCGCACGATGGAAAAGCCTGCGAGGTACGCCGCGGGCACGAACGCGGTGTGCGCGCCGTTGAGCACCCGCACCTTGCGCGTGCGGTAGGGCGTCAGGTCGTGCGTGTAGACCACGGGCAGCCCCGCCCTGCGCAGCGGCAGCTCGCGCTCAACGTCCGCCGGGCAGGCGATCACCCACAGCGCATACGGCTCCGCGGCGACGAGCGCTTCGTCCCGATAGCCCAGCTTCTGCCACAGCGCGGGCGCGTCGGCGGGATAGCCCGTCACGATGCGGTCCACCAGCGTGTCCGCAAACGCGCAGCAGTGCGTCACCCAGTCGGCAAAGCGCGCGCCCAGACCCCAGCGCTCCGCGTTGCGCAGCACGAGGGAACGCAGCGTCTGCCCGTTGCGATCGATCAGCTCGCAAGGCAGCACGATCAGCCCCTTGTCGGGCGCATAGGCGAAGTGCTCCGCGCGCTCGTAGAGGAATTTGGTCAGCTTGCCGGGATAGGAGCGCGGCGGGCATAGCGAGAATTCGTCCCCGTCGTCCGGCGCGATACCCGCCTCGGTGGTGTTGGACAGCACGAAGCGCAGCGTGGGGCACTTGGCCAGCGCGGCGTATTCCGCATAATCGCGCGATGCGTTCAGCACGCGGTCGATGACCTTTACCGCGCGGAAGGTCTCCACGGGTTCGCCGTTTTCAAGCCCCCGCAGCGCGACGGTGTACAGCCCGTTCTGCTCGGCCAGCGCCTCCGCGCCCGGGCGGGACGTGGACTTGACCACTGTGACGCTGCCCTCCCAGCCGCAGCGCTCGGCAAGCGCCTCCAGCATCCAGTCGGCGAATCCGCGCAGGAACACCCCCGCGCCGAACTGCACCGCGCGCACGGGCCGGGCGGGTTTTGGAATGGTATTTGTGATGGTCTGCACAGGCGGCCCCTCTTTTCTGTGTAAGTGTTTACATTGCGATTGTACAACGGGCCTGCGGGGATTGTCAAGGCGCGGGCGGCGGGGTATAATAGAGCAGGAAAACCCCGCATTTTGCCGCACGGAAAGGGGGCGGGCAGCCTGAATATCTACGACATCTCCCAGCTTGCGGGCGTGTCCATCGCCACGGTCTCGCGCGTGCTCAACGACAGCGCGCGCGTCAGCGAAAAGACCAAGCAGAAGGTGCTGCGCGTCATCGAGGAGAACGGCTACACGCCAAACGCCTTCGCGCGCGGGCTGGGGCTGAACACCATGCACACCGTGGGCCTGCTGTGCGCCGACTCCGCCGACCCCTACCTGGCCAAGGCCGTGTGCGAGCTGGAGCGCGAGCTGCGCGCCGGGGGCTACGACAGCCTGCTGTGCTGCACGGGCTACGCGCACGAAACAAAGGAAAAGTACCTGACGCTGCTGCTGTCCAAGCACGTGGACGGCGTAATCCTGGTCGGGTCGCACTTTGTGGAGCAGCAGGACGAGGGCAACGCCTACATCCGCCGGGCGGCGCAGGAGACGCCGGTGCTGCTGCTGGGCGGCGCGCTGGACGGCCCCAACCTCTACGCGGTGCAGTGCGACGAGCGCGCCGCGATGCGCGACGCGACGGTGCGCCTGCTGCGCAGCGGACGGCAGCGCGTGCTCTACCTGTACAACTCCATGTCCTACTCCGGGCGCAACAAGCTGCGGGGCTACCGCGAGGGCTACGCGCAGATGAACCTCACGCCGCCCGAGGGGCTGGAGCTGATGCTGGACGCCTACCAGTTCGACGTGGTGCAGGTGCGTCAGCTTCTGTGCGATAAATGGCAGTCCGGGCTGCGCTTTGACGCGGTGCTGGCCTCGGAGGACCGGCTGGCGGTGGGCGCGGCGAAGTTCGCCAAGCGGCAGGGGCTGCGCATCCCGGGGGAATTGGCCATCGTCGGCTGCAACAACAGCCCCATCGCCCGCTACTGCGAGCCCGAGCTGACCAGCATCGACAACCAGCTCGACGCGCTGTGCAGGCGGTGCGTGGACACGCTGATGGACGTGCTGCACGGCAAGTCCTGCCCCAAGCGGGCGGTGTTTGACGCGCTGCTGGTGCAGCGGGAATCGACGGACTTCCCATGCGAAGGATAAGGAGGAATGACAATATGACTCCCTTTATGGACGAAAACTTCCTGCTCAGGAACGAGCCTGCCAGGCGGCTTTACCACGACTACGCCGCCGGCATGCCCATCATGGACTACCACTGCCACCTGAACCCGCAGGAGATCTATGAGAACCGAAAGTTCGAGAACCTGACGGCGATCTGGCTGGGCGGCGACCACTACAAGTGGCGGCTGATGCGCGCGGGCGGCGTGGAGGAGCAGTACGTCACCGGCGACGCGCCCGACCGCGAGAAGTTCCAGAAGTACGCCGAGGTGCTTTCCCGCGCCATCGGCAACCCGCTCTACCACTGGAGCCATCTGGAGCTGCAGAGGTTCTTTGGCTGGAACGGCTACCTGACGCCCGACAACGCGCAGGAGGTGTGGGAGCACTGCAACGCGCTGCTGCAGCAGGAGGACTTCCGCGCGCGGTCGCTGATCGAGCGCAGCAACGTGCGGCTGGTCTGCACCACCGACGACCCGGCGGATTCGCTGATCTGGCACGAAAAGCTCGCTGCGGATAACAGCTTCGAGGTCAAGGTGCTGCCCGCGTGGCGTCCCGACAAGGCGCTGAACATCGAAAAGCCCGACTTTGCCGCCTACATTGAGAAGCTGGGCGATGCGCAGGGCGTGAAGATCGCCTCCTACGAGGAGCTCAAGGACGTGCTGGACGCGCGCATGGAGCACTTCCACGCGCACGGCTGCCGCCTGTCCGACCACGGGCTGGAGTACGCGATGTACCGGCCGGTGGACGACGAGGAGGCCGCGCGCATATTCGAAAAGCGGCTCTCGGGCGCGCAGGTGACGCGGCAGGAGGAGCTGGGCTACAAGACGGCGATGCTTACGCACCTGGGCCGCCGCTATGCGCAGCGCGGCTGGGCGATGCAGCTGCACTACGGCTGCCTGCGCGACAACAACCGCGCCATGTACGCGCGCCTCGGCCCCGACACGGGCTATGACGCCATCAACAACACCTCCCCCAGCGGCGAGCTTGCGGGGCTGCTCAACGCGCTTGCCGAGACCGGCGAGCTGCCGCGCACGCTGGTCTACTCGCTCAACCCCATGGACGACGACGCCATCGACAGCATCCTCGGCGCGTTCCAGCAGGGGCCGGACGTTTGCAAGGTGCAGCACGGCTCGGCGTGGTGGTTCAACGACCAGAAGCAGGGCATGGAAAAGCAGCTGACCTCGCTGGCCAACAAGGGGTATCTGGCGGGCTTTGTGGGCATGCTCACCGACAGCCGCTCCTTCCTGTCCTACCCGCGGCACGAGTACTTCCGCCGCATTCTGTGCAACCTGATCGGCACGTGGATCGAGGAGGGCGAGTATCCCGCGGACTACGCGCTGTGGGGCGGCGTGGTGCAGGACATCGCGTACAACAATGCGGAGCGGTATTTCCGCTTCCCGGAGTGATTTCATCTGCGTATTTCAACAGATACGGTTTCCAAACCGGGAAAACCGGGTATAATAGAGGGTGTAAAGCCTGAAGAATCGGCAGGAGGGACTTTCATGTACAACGCAAAGCTGGTCAAGAACGACATTTACTGGGTGGGCGGCAACGACCGCCGCATCGCGCTGTTTGAAAACGTATATCCCATCCCGCGCGGCGTGTCCTACAACGCCTATGTGGTGATGGACGAAAAGACCGTGCTGCTGGACACCGTGGACAAGGCGGTCAGCGGCGTGTTCTTTGAGAACCTGGAGCACGTGCTGAACGGCCGCAAGCTGGACTATGTGATCGTCAACCACATGGAGCCCGACCACGCGGCCACGCTGGGCGAGCTGGTGCTGCGCCACCCCGAGGTGCGCATCGTCTGCAACCTCAAGACCCAGACCATGATCGGCCAGTTCTTTGACGAGAAGCTGGCGGCGGGCGCGCACATCGTCACCGAGGGCAACCAGCTCAACACCGGCCGCCACACCTTTGTGTTCGTGATGGCGCCCATGGTGCACTGGCCCGAGGCCATGGTCACCTATGACGCGACGGACAAGGTGCTCTTCTCCGCGGACGCGTTTGGCACCTTCGGCGCGCTGCGCGGCGGCATCTTCGCCGACGAGTACGACTTTGAGGGCGAGTGGCTGCCCGACGCCCGCCGCTACTACACCAACATCGTGGGCAAGTACGGCACGCAGGTGCAGGCGCTGCTCAAGAAGGCCGCCGGCATCGAGATCGAGACCATCTGCCCGCTGCACGGCCCCGTCTGGCGCAAGAACATCGGCTGGTTCATCGAGAAGTACCAGCTGTGGTCGTCCTACCAGCCCGAGGAGCAGGCCGTGATGATCGCCTATGCCTCGGTCTACGGCAACACCGAGAACGCCGCCGAGATCATCGCCGCGCGGCTGTCCGAGCAGGGCGTCAAGAACATCGCGATGTACGACGTGTCCGTGACGCATCCCTCTGTGATCGTGTCGGAGGCTTTCCGCTGCTCGCACCTGATCTTTGCCTCCACCACCTACAACGCCGGCATCTTCGTCACCATGGAGACCGTGATGCACGACCTGTGGGCGCACAACCTGCAAAACCGCACCGTGGCGCTGGTGGAGAACGGCACCTGGGCCGCCACCTCCGGCAAGCTGATGAAGGAGATCCTGGCCTCGCTCAAGAACATGACCATCCTCGAGAACACCGTGTCGCTCCGCTCCTCCGTAAAGGACGCGCAGCGCGAGCAGCTGCTGGCGCTGGCCGACGCGGTGGCCACCTCCGTGCACCCCGCCAAGGAGGAGAAGCAGGAGGCCGCCGCCAACCCCATGATCGAGCCCAGCGCGATGTTCAAGCTCTCCTACGGCCTGTTCGTGCTCTCGGCAAAGGAGGGCGGCCGCGACAACGGCTGCATCATCAACACCGTGCAGCAGGTGACGGATAATCCCAAGCGCATCTCCATCGCGGTCAACAAGGCCAACTTCACCCACGACATGATCAAGAGCACCGGCGTGTTCAACGTCTCCGTGCTGTCGCAGGACGCGCCGTTCAAGACCTTCCAGCAGTACGGCTTCCAGAGCGGCCGCGACGCAGACAAGTTCGCCGGTCAGCCCGTGGCCCGCACCGCAAACGGCCTTGTGTACCTGACGGAGAACACCAACGCGGTGCTGTCCGCCAAAGTGATCGAGACCGTCGAGTACGAGACGCACACCGTGTTCTTTGCCGACGTGACCGAGGCAAAGGTGCTCTCCGACGTGCCGTCCATGACCTACGACTACTACTTTGCGCACGTCAAGCCCAAGCCCCAGCCCGTGCAGGCCGACAAGAAGGGCTGGGTGTGCAAGATCTGCGGCTACGTCTACGAGGGCGAGGAGCTGCCCTCGGACTTCGTCTGCCCGCTGTGCAAGCACGGCCCGGAGGACTTTGAGCCGCTGAAGTAAGCACAGAATAAAAGAGGAGCGGGCCGGTTTGGACTGTTCCCTGAACAGCAGACAAAGAAATAAACGACCTGTTGTAGATAATAACAGTTTACGCGGCCTTGCTCCGGATTTCAACCGGGGTGAGGCCATTTTTGAGTGAAATGCGCTCGAAATTGTAGAAATGAATATACTCTGAAACGAGTTGCTCAA
>JAXEXP010000111.1:0-22540 GCA_034113365.1 Candidatus Spyradocola sp. | reverse complement strand
GGGGGGGGGTGGGGGGTGGGGGGGGGGGTGGGCCTGGTGCCCTGCGCCACGATGCGGTTCTGCGCCGGCTCGATCACCTCTTCGCTGACCACGGTGCGCTCGGTCTCCACGCCGTCCACCGTCACCACGCGCAGCGTCACTTCCTTGACGCCCTCGCTGCCCTGCTTGACCATCTCCTCGGTGCCGATGTACAGGTCGTCGTCGTCCTGATAGGTGATGCGGTATTTGAGCCTGCGCTGCTCCACCTCGGTGCTGATCTCCACGCGGTTGACGGTGATCTCCATGCCCGAGGTGACGGATTCGGTCAGCGCGGGGGTCACGATGTCGTCCGCGTCCACGGACACGCCCGCAAGGTAGAGCGCCTTGCCCACGGTGCCGTTGAGCAGCGAAACGCGGTGGGTCTGCCCGTCCGCGCTGACGCTGACCGACACCGCGCGGCGCACCAGCACCTCGCCGCCGCCCTTTACGGGATCGGCAAGCTCGGGGTAGACCACGTCGCCCTCGCCCAGCACGATGTTGTATTCCATCAGCAGGTCCGCAACGGTGCCCGAATGCGTGCGCACCGACACTTCCAGTCCGTCGTCGCTGAGCGTGACCTTCTTTGCGGTCAGCAGCCGCAGCGCGGGGCGTATGCTCAGCGCGCCGCCCAGCACCGCCACGCACGCCACCGCGATGCACAGCGCGCGCACGGTGGGCTGCATCTGCGCGACGCGGCGCAGCATCCTGCGGCAGAACACCAGCGCCACCTTGAGCGCCCACAGCGCCCAGCGCAGCCCCGTCTCCGCCCACAGCACCACGCGGTTCCACGCGCGGATCAGGCGGTCGCGCCGGTTCCTCTGCCGTTCAGGCTTCGGCGCTCGGTTTTGCGTACCGATATTTGCCATTGCATTGCCTCTCTTTCCTGTGAGGAGTGTTCCTCGTCTCTATTTTACGTTATTTATGCGGTAAAGTCAAATTTACACCCCGAACGAAACAATTCGGAAGCATTTTTCGTGTCTTTACAGAAGGGAGGTTTTACGTCATAATATAAGGTGTTCTGCCGAATCCCGACGACCGACTCTGTACAGTGAGGATCAGATACATGAAAAAGACAGGTTTGCTGCTTCGATATATCGCCGTGCTGCTGATGCTCTGCCTGCTGACGGGCTGCGGCGCCAGCACCACCACCATTGACCTGAACCAGCTCGCCACCCCAACGGCGCAGCCCGAGCAGGACCCCAAGCCCTTCCTGAATGAATACGTTCAAAAGCTCAACGCCTACGACTTCGGCTCCTGTTACAGTATGCTCGCGCCGGAGACGCAGGAGGCCATCTCGCTTGTGGACTTCACGCAGCGCCACCAGAACATCTACGACGCCATCGAGCTGACCGAGCTGCGCATCGCCTACGGAAATCTTACCATGGAGGCGGGCAAGCGCTATCTGCAGGAGGCGACGCTCACCTATGCAAGCCCCTTGCTTGGCGAATTTACGCAGGACGTGGTGTTCAGCCTGGATTACTCCGAGAACGACCGCACCTTCTACATGAACTGGAAGCCCTCCATGATCTTTACAGACCTCACGTCCTCCACAGAGGTGCGCCTGCGCACGCTGCGGCCTGCCCGCGGCGAGATCCTCGACAGCCAGCACAATGCCTACGCCATCAATTCCTATGCGGAGAGCGTGTACGTTCAGCCCTCGCGGATCGAGGACTATTCCTACACCGTGCAGGCGCTGGCCTCGATACTGTCCATGACCACCACAGACGTCGAAAAGAAGCTGACCTCCTCCACCGCCGAAAAGTACGACTCCGCCGTGGTCAAGATCTACGCGCCGGGCGGCATCTCCGAGGCGACCGAGAGCGCGCTGTGCACGCTGCCCGGCGTCAGGGTGGATCGCAGCTCCGTCACGCCCATCCGCTACTACCCGCAGGGCAGCTTTTTCGCCCACTCAATGGGCTACGCCTCCGCCATCACCGCCGAGGAGCTGGACGAGCTGGACCCGGAGAAGTACGACATCTCCTCCTACGTTGGCCGCACGGGCCTTGAGGCCGCCTACGAGAGCACTTTGTGCGGCACCAAGGGCTACTCGCTGGATCTGTACGCCAAGGACGGCCAGCGACTGAGCACCGTCGCGCGCAAGGACGCGGTGGACGGTCTGGATCTGGAGATCACGCTGGACTACGACCTGCAGAAGCGCGCCGAGAACATACTGGCGACGCTGGCCGAGGAGGGCAACGCGGGCTGCGCCGTGGTGCTCGACCCCACCACGGGCGACGTGCTCGCCTCCTCCAGCTTCCCCGACTTCGATCCCAACCTGTTCGTCATCAACTCCGACCCCGAGACGCTGGCCTCCTATGTGGACGAGGAGTCCAACAGCCCGCTGTACAACCGCGCCGTGCAGGGCTCCTACATCCCCGGCTCCACCGTCAAGCCCTTCATCGCCGCCATGTGTCTGGACAACGGCGTCGTCAACGAAAACTATGAGTTCACCGGCGACATCACCAAAAGACAGTGGACGCCCAAGGGCTACTGGCCCTACCCGCCCATCACGCGCGTATCCAACTACTCCGGCCCTGTCAACATGAGCAACGCCATCACCAAGTCGGACAACATCTACTTTGCCGACGTCGCGCTCAAGGCGGGCTGGGACGTGCTCGAGCCCTTCCTCAAAAAGATCGGCTTTGACGAGCGCATCCCCTACGACCTGCGCGTCTCCGCGCCCAGCTACCTCAATAGCGGCAACTACGAGAACCTCCACCTGCTCGCCTCCACCGGCTACGGCCAGGGTGAGCTGCAGATCTCCCCGCTGCAGATGGCGTGCATCTACTCCAGCATGGTAAACGGCGGCGACATCGTGCAGCCCCGGCTGGTCAAGGCCACGCGCGCCATGGTCGGCGACGCCTATGAGGTGGTCGAGGAATTCCCCACCGCCATTTGGAAGGAGGACGTGATCTCGCAGCACGCGGTGAGCACCATCGTCCCCATGCTCGAGCGCGTGGTGGAGGAGGGCTCGGGCCGCAAGGTCGAGATCGAAGGCCTGACCATCTGCGGCAAGACCGGCACCGCCGAGATCGGCAGCGACAAGACGCGCGAGATCGCGTGGTTCATCGCGTTCGTCAAGGACGCGGACTACAACCGCCTCGTCTGCGTCACCCTCGAGCTCCCTGCCAACTACGAGGGCACCATCCGCTACGACCTCGTCCGCGAGCTGCTGATGCCGTAAAAGCTGAAAGGTATGGTGATTTGCTTTGAAACGCTGCGCTGTAATTTGCATCCTCCTGCTCATGCCGCTCCTTCTCGCAGGCTGTGCAAAACAAACAACTCAGACTGAGTACACAGCCTCTGTGATCTGTTCCTTTGATAAAACCTCCTACGAAAGCGAGTTAAACCTGCGCGGGCAAACCTTTTGCGTCCGGGATTTTATATTGATGCCGGGTGAGCAGATGGTTTTTGGCCCAATGAATCATGCCGGCCGCAAAGAATCTCAGGCGCTATGCGCGGTCGGAACTGCAATCTATGCGTGTTTTCAGCAGATGGATCCAGATTCCGTCGTCGACTATACACCTCATGAAGCAATCGCATGCGCGTGGCTTGGCGATGGTGTGTATGATTCGGAGGGAAATAGCATACCGACCATATCGCTTCACGATGAGCAAACGATCACTGTGTGCAATACAAGGGAAGTACCTCTCCGCCTCTGGGTCGAGTGGGCTTACTGCCAGCAGGGGCTTCGCTTCACCGCTACCCTCACAGCAGATGAAACGCTTCCCACATACCTTTACGATGAGTTTACAGAAGAATGGTATGGCACCCACTTTACGCTGGATGACGAAGGTCTTTCGGACGATTCCCTAATCGTGTTCAATCGCCGTTCCATCGATCCGGATACCGGAAAGCAGGCTTTCTGTTCCGAGCACCTGATCTGCTTTGAGTACGGCAATGGAGAGCGCGATTACTGGTTGCATGAGGAGCAAACGTCCGCAAACTCTCCCGTCGTTGCCGATCTGGACGAAGATGGTCTGGATGAGGTCGTTTTGTTTGTCGACCTGTGGGGAGCAGTCGGAGATACGCATGTGATCAAATGCGCAAATGGCGCCATTACGGAAGTCCTGACTGTGTTTTCCGGCACGAAACCTGCCGCTTATTTCGAATCCTCTCATACCGTAATAGAAGGTTTGCCTACGACCTATTCACCAGATGTAATCACAAACGGCCGCAACACCTCCCTTCTGTTCCGGTTCATCACAGCTGATGTAACCAATTACTGGATCGTTGATTGGAACGGGTCAGAATATGAGATTCGCGACCATGCTCATTCGCACGAGGAACCCTGATTCTGATGTCTACCCTCCTTTCGGGAGACGTCGAGGATATGGCTGGCCAGCCCCACCATGTCGGGGCGCTCGCAGAGAAACAGGTTGTAGCGCATGTACTGGGCGAACAGCGCGTCGTCCATGCGGTCGATGGCGTCGGCAAGGTAGCAGACGTTGAGATCCACGGCGGCGTAATGCAGCCTTTTTACCGCAAAACCCGCCATCAGCGCGTCGACGTCCTCCTTGCGGTAGAGGTGGAACAGCGTGCCGGGGGTAGAGGCCGCCTTAAACGTCGCCGGATCGATCAGCGACTTGTAGGGCTCGCGCAGGATGTCGCCCTGACCGAAGCCGCATTGGAACATCGTCGCGTCGTTGCCGCAGTAGGCCGCAAACAGCACGCCGCCCCGCCGCGTCACGCGCAGCGCCTCCTGCAGCGCGCGCTTTTGCTCGCCTTCGGTGTGCAGATGGTACATCGGCCCCAGCAGCAGCGTGACGTCGTAGCTCCCGTCTGCAAAATCCGCCAGGTCCAGCGCATTGCCCTGCCGGATCGTGACGCGCTCGCCGGGCTGCGTCTTTTGCCGGAACACGTTGATGTTGTGCGCGATGAGCTCCACCGCGTCCACCTCGTACCCGCGCTGCGCCAGCGCGTGGCTGTACCGCCCCGTGCCCGCGCCGATCTCCAGCACGCGCATGCCCGGCCGCAGGTAGCGGTCGATGAAGTGCATCGTGGTCAGAAATTCCACCTGACCGTGCCGCGAGGCCAGCCGCGCGTCCTCGTCCCAGCTCTCATAGTACGCCTTCAGTTCGTCCATGTTTTCACCTCCAAAATATATAAAGACAGTGCAGACCGAATTTCTTATGGCCTGCACTGTCTTTTTTGCCTTGTAACTCAGCTTATCTTTTCAAAGGCATGACAATGGAAGCCCGTCTCCCGCCGTAAATCGGCCGGAACCGCGCTGCGCAGTATGCTTGCGCTCCATCATCATCGTCATGTCCTCCGTTTCTTATTCCTCAGGCTGCACCACGGTGCTCACGCCGTCGGACATGGTGCGGATGGAGGTATCCACCTTGCCCGCGCCGGTGCCCAGCGCCGCTTCCACCTCGGCCTGCACCTTCTTGATGCGGTCGCGGTCGGTCAGCGACATGTTCTGGTACTTCTTTTGGCTGTACTCCACAGCCGACATGATCTCAAAGGAATACTTGCCCTCCGAGGAATACTTGAGCACCCAGGTGGGCGCGTAGGTGACGTCCTCGATGGCCGTCTCGCCGGAGTCAAAGTCCTTTTTGAGCGTGAAGCTCAGGATCGAGCCCGCGTCCCTGCCGTCCGAGCGCGCGCCCGAGAGGAAGTTGCCCAGGCCGTAGGCCACCAGCGTGCGCTTGCCGCTTGCGCCCTGCACGTACGTCAGCTCCTGCAGGTAGTGCGTGCCGGTGCCCAGCACCGCGTCCACGCCCGCGTCGGCAAAGGTCTGCGCCCAAGCCTTCTGGCTGTCGGTGAGCGTCTTGTCATCCTCCGTGCCCCAGTGCACGCACACGATGACAAAGTCGATGCCCGTCTCGTCGGCCTGCACCTGCTTCATGTCGTTGTCAAACGCGGCCTCGGTCAGGTACTTTACGGTGTCCGACGCGCCCTCGGGCGTATTGTCGGTGGTCTCGGTGTAGTTCAGCACCGCGATGCGCAGGTCGTCCTTGGTCAGGATCACCGGGGCGATGTAGTCCGCGCCCGAGGTGTATGCGCCCACAGGCGTCAGTCCCGCGTCCTTCACCGCGCCGACCGTGGCCTGCGCGCCTGCGATGTCCGCGTCCAGTATGTGCTCGTTGGCCAACGTCAGCACGTCGACGCCCGCGGCCTTCAGGCCGTCCAGCAGCTGCGCGGGCGAGCGCGTGGTATCGAATTTATCCTGCGCGATGGTGGTCTCCAGGTTGCCGATCACCGCATCCTGCCAGCTCAGGTAGGGCTGGACGCGCGAAAAGAACGCGGTAAAGTCGTAGCCGTCGCCGGACTTTGCGGCCTGCAGCTCATGCGCGTGCATCGCGATGTCGCCCACGGCGCCGATGGTGATGGTCTGCACGCCGCTGCCGCGCTGCGGGGTGGGGCTGGGCTCGGCCGTCTCCTCCGCCTCAGGCGAAGCGGTGGGGTCGGGCGAAGCGGCGGGCGTCTGCGACGGGGACAGCGTCTCTGCCGGCGGGGTGGGGCTGCTGCTCAGCTGCGTATCGTCCCCCCGGTCCGTCCAGGCGGGGATGGACTTGACCAGCAGCGTCACGGAGCTGGCCAGCAGCACGACGCACAGCGCCGTGAGCAGTATGTTCCTCCAGTTCGGCTTTCTCTTATGCGGTTTATTTCTCGTATAAAGCACAGGCACACGCCCTTTCTGTATTGCGTTTGTGTTCATTATAGCACATTTGTCACAAAGGTTCAATTCCCCCGCGCATCCACCTGAAAAACGCGAAAAAAGCGCTTTTTGTTGCCGTTTGGGGCATAAAAAGAGAGAAGATGCGCGTCAACCTTTGCGCACCTCCTCTGCTCTAGCGTTCCGCCGCCGCGATCGCATTCCGGGTGATGGTCTCGTAATTCTTCTCGTAGGTGTCCGCGGTCATGTCGCTGGTCATAAAGTCCACAAACAGCTGATCCTTGAGGCTGGTGGAATCGCCCAGCGCGTAATCGGGCACCACGCAGTAGCGGCCCGCGATGGTGAAATACCCGCTGAACTCGCGCAGCAGCTCGTCCTCCAGCGCCACGTCCTTTGTCGCCATGACGGACAGCGTGTCCTGCGCCCATTGCGCGGCAGCCTCGGGGCCGGTCAGCCCCTTGAGCAGCGCCACGGCCTGCTCCACCTGCTCCGTCTCCGACCACACCGCAAAGCCGTCCTGATAGCACGCGCCGGTGAACAGCAGCGTGTCCCCGCCCTTGATCCCGGGGATCAGGAAGCTGCCCAATTCAAAGGGCATGTAGGTGGACTGCGTGCGCAGCTGGTACAGCTCGTTGGTGTTGCACAGCAGCATCGCGGCCTTGCCGCTCAAAAAGCGGTCCATCGACGCCGCCTGATCCACCGTCAGCGGGTTGGAGCCGAAATAGCCCTTGTTGGCCCAGTTCTTCACGGTCTGCGCGCCGGCTGCCAGCTCGCCCTGCCAGTCGGTCTTGCGATCGGTCAGCCGGTCGGGGTCGTCGAGCAAGCCCGCGTCCAGCGAGATGTAATTGGTCACGATGCTGCGAAGCGAATTCAGCTCAAACCCGTCCGGCTTGCCCGCGGCGGACAGCGGGACGTACCCCTCCGCAAGCGCCAGCTGCATCAAGGCGGAGAATTCCTCCATGGAATCGGGCGGGCGCCAGCCCATGCGCTTGAACAGGTCGCGGTTGTAGATCACCACCACGCCGCTGCCGCGGTAGGGCAAGCCGTAGAGCTCCCCATCGACGCGGTACTCGTCCAGCGCGCCGTCCTCAAAGCGCCCCGCCCAGTCCTCGTCCATGTATTCGTCCAGCTGCAGCAGCCTGCCCTGCTTCTGCATGCTGCCCACCTGGCTTGCAAACATGAAAAACACGTCGTACATGCTGTCCGAGGCGTAGGCGGTGCTCAGGGTGTGCTCCAGCTCCGCCCACTCCACGCAGTCCACGTCCACGTGCAGACCCTCGTTCTGCGCCTCAATGCCGCGGATGATGTTCTTCATCGCCGCGCTGTGCTCGGGCCAGATGTGCAAAAAGCGCAGGTTCGCCTCCCCATCGCCCTGCGCGCCGCGCTGCTCCTCCACCCCGGGGGTGCAGGCCGCAGTCAACGCCAGCGCCAGACACAATATGCTCAATAAAAAGAATTTTCCTCTTTTCATTCGTAACGCGCCTTCCAAACGATATCATATCGATTTTATTTTATTATATAAAAATAGTTATGTCAACTCCGCTATCCTAAGAATACGTTGTGCGTGGATTCAGTTTTTGTTAATTTCCGCTGCGCACTTGTAATTGAGTTTCGGCGCTGTTAAGATGAATCCATCAACACAGATACAAGGGTGGTAATTTTCGATGAAACTGGTTTCCTACCTCAAATCGCACCGGCAGCTGCTGGCCGTCGGGGCGATGTTTGCGCTCATCTACATGGCCAGCGGCGCCATGAACCCCTACATCACGCTGTACTACAAGCAGCAGGGCCTCTCCACCGGGCAGATCGGCGTCATCTCCGCCATCGGGCCGCTGGCTACGCTGCTGCTGCAGACCGCGTGGGGCCGCCTGGCCGACCGCACCAACCGCAAGGGCGTGCTGATCCTGGCGCTTGTGGCCTCGGGCGTCTGCGCGTTGCTCTACCTGTTCGGCGCTTCCTTCCAATATATTCTGACGGTGGCGGTGCTGTTTGTGGTGTTCAACATGGCGGTGCTGCCCATGAGCGACGCGATGGCGCTGGAGTTCTGCTCCAGCCGGGGCTATCACTTCGCGCCCATCCGCATGTGCGGCACCATCGGCTATTCGCTGATGCCCATTGCGCTGGGCTGGCTGTTCTCGGCGCACCTGGGCTCTACGTTCATCGTATTTGCGCTGCTGTGCGCGCTGGCCGCGGGCATGGCGCTGCTCTTCCCGTCGCAAAAGCAGGCGCGGCAGGGCTCCGCACCGCGGGAAAAAGCCGCCCTCGCCCCGCTGCTGCGCGACCCGGTGATCCTCTTTCTGCTCACCGCCAATTTCTTCCTCTCCGTAGGCATGGGCGCGTACACCTACCTATCGCTGTACGCCAGCAGCCTGGGCTTTGACAACAACCTGTGCGGCCTGCTCTCCGCCATTGCCGCCATCGCGGAGATCCCCTCGCTGCTGCTCATCGACCGGGTGATGAAGCGCTTTTCCGGCGCGCGCATCATCATCGCCTCCTCGGTCTTTATGACCGTGCGGCTGCTGCTGACGTTTGCAGCGGGCTACTGCGGCAAGGGCGCGCTGCCCATGCTCATCGCGGGCCAGCTGATGCAGTCGGTGACCTACATCACCAACTACTACTGCTCCGCGCAGCTGATCCACGAGCGCTTCCCCGCGCAGCTCAAGTCCACCGCGCAGACGCTGCTGGCAATGGTGACGGCGGGCTTTTCCCGCATACTGGCCAATCTGCTGGCGGGTTGGCTGTCCGAGCCCGCGGTGCTGGGGCTGCAGAACATGTTCCTGGTGTTTGCCGCGATCCTGGCCGCGGGTTTGCTGCTGGTGCTGCTGACCTGGCGCCGCTGCGAATGTCGCGCCCGCCAAACGGGAACCCAATCTATGTAAATTTAAGCGTAAATCCACCGAAAAGTCCCCACAACTCATTCCGGATATGCTATACTGAAATCGTATGAATTGTTTTACCCACCGGCAGAACGCAAGAAGGGGAAGTAAATATCATGGCTGAATCGAAGAAGGTACTCATTATCGGCTCCGGTCCCATCATCATCGGTCAGGCGTGCGAGTTCGACTACTCCGGCACGCAGGCCTGCAAGGCGCTGCGCGCGCTGGGCTACAAGATCGTGCTGGTCAACTCCAACCCGGCCACCATCATGACCGACCCGGGCATCGCGGATGTGACGTATATCGAGCCGCTCAACGCGCAGCGGCTGACCGAGATCATCGAAAAGGAGCGGCCCGACATGCTGCTGCCCAACCTGGGCGGCCAGAGCGGCCTGAACCTGTGCTCGGAGCTGAACAAGCTGGGCGTGCTGGACAAGTACGGCGTCAAGGTCATCGGCGTGCAGGTGGACGCCATCGAGCGCGGCGAGGACCGCATCGAGTTCAAAAAGACCATGAACAGCCTGGGCATCGACATGGCGGCCTCCGAGGTGGCCTACTCCGTGGACGAGGCGCTGGCCATTGCGGACAAGCTGCACTACCCGGTGGTGCTGCGCCCCGCCTACACCATGGGCGGCACGGGCGGCGGCATCGTCTACGACCCGCTGGAGCTGGCCACCGTCTGCGCCCGCGGCCTGCAGGCCTCCCTCGTCGGCCAGGTGCTGGTCGAGGAGTGCGTGCTGGGCTGGGAGGAGCTGGAGCTGGAGGTCGTGCGCGACAAGGCGGGCAACATGATCACCGTCTGCTTCATCGAGAACATCGACCCGCTGGGCGTGCACACGGGCGACTCCTTTTGCTCCGCGCCCATGCTCACCATCTCCAAGGAGGTGCAGGCCGAGCTGCAGCGCCAGGCCTACTCCATCGTGGAGGCCATCCAGGTCATCGGCGGCACCAACGTGCAGTTCGCGCGCAACCCCGTCACCGGCCGCATCATCGTCATCGAGATCAACCCGCGCACCTCGCGCTCCTCGGCCCTGGCCTCCAAGGCCACCGGCTTCCCCATCGCGCTGGTTTCCGCGATGCTGGCCACCGGCCTTACGCTGGACGACATCCCCTGCGGCAAGTACGGCACACTCAAGCACTACGTCCCCGACGGCGACTATGTGGTCATCAAGTTCGCGCGCTGGGCGTTTGAAAAGTTCAAGAAGGCCGAGGACAAGCTGGGCACGCAGATGCGCGCCGTGGGCGAGGTCATGTCCATCGGCAAGACCTATAAAGAAGCCTTCCAGAAGGCCATCCGCTCGCTGGAGACCGGCCGCTACGGTCTGGGCTACGCCAAGGACTTCCACGAAAAGTCCCTGCCCGAGCTGCTCAAGCTGCTCGAAAAGCCCACCTCCGAGCGCCAGTTCATCATGTACGAGGCGCTGCGCAAGGGCGCGACGGTGGAGCAGCTGGAGGACATGACCAAGATCAAGGCGTACTTCATCGGCCAGATGAAGGAGCTTGTGGACGAGGAAGAGGCGCTGCTGCAGCACAAGGGCGCCGTTCCCGCGGAAGAGGCGCTGCGTCAGGCCAAGCAGGACGGCTTCTCCGACCGCTACCTTGCCAAGATCCTCGAGGTGCCCGAGGCGGACATCCGCGCCGCCCGCAAGCAGTATGGCATCTGCGAGGCCTGGGAGGGCGTCCACGTCTCCGGCACGCCGGACAGCAACTACTACTATTCTTCCTACAATATCGAGAAGGATCTCTCTCCCGTTTCCAATGACCGGTCCAAGGTGATGATCCTGGGCTCCGGCCCCAACCGCATCGGTCAGGGCATCGAGTTCGACTACTGCTGCGTGCACGCGGCCAAGGCGCTCAAGAAGCTGGGCTTTGACACCATCATGGTCAACTGCAACCCCGAGACCGTCTCCACCGACTACGACACCTCCGACAAGCTCTACTTCGAGCCGCTGACGCTGGAGGACGTGCTGGCCATCCACGAGAAGGAAAAGCCCGTGGGCGTCATCGCGCAGTTCGGCGGCCAGACGCCGCTCAACCTCGCCGCCGCGCTCAAGAAGAACGGCGTCAACATCCTCGGCACCACGCCCGAGACCATCGACATGGCCGAGGACCGCGACCTGTTCCGCGCGATGATGGACAAGCTGGGCATCCCCATGCCCGAGTCCGGCATGGCGGTCACCGTCGAGGACGCCGTGTCCATCGCCAACCGCATCGGCTACCCCGTGATGGTGCGCCCCTCCTATGTGCTGGGCGGCCGCGGCATGGAGGTCGTGCACGACGAGGAGTCTCTGGTCTACTACATGAATCAGGCCGTCGGCGTCACGCCCGACCGCCCCATCCTCATCGACCGCTTCCTGCACAACGCCACCGAGTGCGAGGCCGACGCCATCTCCGACGGTCAGAATGTGTTCGTGCCCGCCGTGATGGAGCACATCGAGCTTGCGGGCATCCACTCGGGCGACTCGGCCTGCATCCTGCCCTCGCTCAACATCTCCAAGGAGAACGTCGAGCTCATCCGCTCCTACACCATGAAGATCGCCAAGGAGATGAACGTGCGCGGCCTGATGAACATGCAGTACGCCATCGAGGACGGCAAGGTGTACGTGCTGGAGGCCAACCCGCGCGCCTCGCGCACGGTGCCGCTGGTCTCCAAGGTGTGCAACATCCAGATGGTGCCGCTGGCCACCGAGATCATCACCGCGCCGCTGACCGGAAAGCCCTCCCCCGTGCCGCAGCTTGAGAACAAGCACATCCCCTACTACGGCGTCAAGGAGGCCGTGTTCCCCTTCAACATGTTCCAGGAGGTCGACCCGCTGCTGGGGCCGGAGATGCGCTCCACCGGCGAGGTGCTGGGCATGAGCGACAACTTCGGCGAGGCCTACTTCAAGGCGCAGGAGGCTACGCAGACCCGCATCGCCACCTCGGGCAACGTGTTCATCTCCGTCAGCGACCGCGACAAGGGCGAGCTGCCCGAGATTGCGCGCGACTTTGCCGAGCTGGGCTTCAAGCTCTACGCCACCGGCGGCACCGCGGCGGTCATCGAATCCCTGGGCATCCCCGTGACGCATGTGCACAAGCTGCACCACGGCCAGCCGCACGCCGTCGACCTGATCGCGCGCAACGAGATCGACATCATCGTCAACACCCCCAACGACAAGAAGGGCGCCAAGGACGACTCCGTCATCCGCAAGGCGGCCATCCGCAGCCGCATCTTCTACGTGACCACCATGGCGGCGGCCAAGGCCACCATCGCGGGCATCCGCGCCGAGCGCAACCCCGTCAAGGAGCCGCTGCGCTCCCTGCAGGAGTTCCACGCCTCCATCAAGTAAACCATCGCTTCTCATCCCCGACCGGACGCCCTCCGGCCGGGGATTTTTTAATGCTTTTTTACTCAACAAAACCCGGTCTTTCTCCCTGCGCGGGAATTGACCCATACAACATTTTCTGCTAGAATGTTCTTGTGTCCGCGCAAAGAAAAATATGGTGGAAGAAAGGTGCAAAAATATATAGATTTGCATTTTGCGAGGTGGAGGATCGTTTCCTTGCGGGACAACATCAACGGAGGAATTATGCAAACGCAAACCAAAAAAATGAGCCGTGCGCAGCTGATCTTTCTGTTTTTGAAGGGCAGCAAGCGCTATTACCTGCTGGCCGTGCTGGGCTCGATGATGGTTTCGCTGATGGAAATGATCACGCCGCAGATCATCCGCCTGACGGTGGACAGCGTGCTGGGCAGCGAACCGCTCAACGTGCCCGACTATCTGCGCGCCGCGGTAGCCTGGGTGGGCGGCGTAGACGTGCTGCGCGCCAACCTGATCCTGCTGGCAGCGGGCGTGGTGCTGGTGGCGCTGTGCACCGCGCTGTTCCGCTACGTCAACATTGTCAGCAGTTCCAAGGCCGCCGAGACCTTCACCTGCCGCATCCGCAATCTGCTCTTTGCGCACATCCAGCGCCTGCCCTTTGCCTGGCACATGAAGAACCAGACGGGCGACATCATCCAGCGCTGCACCAGCGACGTGGACACCGTGCGCAACTTCGTCACCGAGCAGTTCATGAACGTGGTGCGCATCTGCATCCTGCTGGCGCTGTCGCTGTCCTTCATGGTGTCCATGAACCTCAAGCTCTCCATCGTGGCGATGGTCACCTTCCCGGTCATCATCTGCTACTCGTTGATCTTTCACCGCAAGATCAGCAGCCGCTTCACCGAATGCGACGAGAGCGAGGGCGTGCTGTCCACCATCGCGCAGGAGAACCTGACCGGCGTGCGCGTCGTGCGCGCGTTCGGCCGCGAAAAGTACGAAAAGGACCGCTTTGAGAAGCAGAACAACATCTACACCAACCTGTGGATGAAGCTGTGCAAGGTGCTGTCCATCTTCTGGGGCACGGGCGACCTGGTCTCCTGCCTGCAGGTGATGCTCATCATCGTCATCGGCTCCGTGCTGTGCGTCCGCGGCGAGATGACCGCGGGCGAGTTCATCGCGTTCATCTCCTACAACTCGCTGCTGACCTGGCCGGTGCGCCAGCTGGGCCGCGTCATCGCGGACATGTCCAAGGCGGGCGTGTCCATTGACCGCATCAATTACATCATGTCCTGTGAAGAGGAGCACGACGTGCCCAACCCCCTTGAGCCCGACATGCACGGAGACATCGTGTTCGACCACGTGACCTTTGCCTACGACGAGGGCGGCAAGGTGCTCGACGACGTGTCCTTCACCATCCCCGCGGGAAAGACGTTCGCCATACTCGGCTCCACGTCGTCTGGCAAGAGCACGCTGATGTACCTGCTCAACCGCCTCTACGACATCCCGGAGGGCTGCGGCCGCATCACCATCGGCGGCGTGGACGTGCGGGACATTCGGGCGGACTATCTGCGCGGCAGCATCGGCATGTGCTTGCAGGAGCCCTTCCTGTTCAGCCGCACCATCGGCCAGAATATCGGCATCACCAAGACCAACATGCCCATGGAGGAGATCCGCCGCGCGGCGTCCATCGCCTGCGTGGATGAGGCCATCACGGACTTTACCAAGGGCTATGACACCATCGTGGGCGAGCGCGGCGTGACGCTCTCGGGCGGCCAGAAGCAGCGCACGGCCATCGCGCGCATGCTCACCCAGCGCGCACCCATCATGGTGTTCGACGATTCCCTGTCGGCGGTGGACGCCGATACAGACCTTAAGATCCGCACGCAGCTCAAGACCAACCTGGGCTCCTCCACCGTGGTGCTCATCTCGCACCGCGTCACAACGCTGATGAGCGCCGACTGCATACTGGTGCTCGACAAGGGCAAGGTGCGCCAGATCGGCACGCACGAGGAGCTGATGGCGCAGGAAGGCATCTACCGCAGCATCTTTGAGATGCAGATGAGCGGCAGCGAGGTGTCCGCATGAGTATGAATCAAGAAAAACAGAAGCAAGTCAAACTGCCGTGGTTTGGCATCCCGCGGCTGTTCCCCTTTATGAAGCCCTATCGCTTCATCATCATCACGATGGCGCTGCTGGTGCTGCTCAACGGCATCATCGACATCTGCCTGCCGCTGTTCCAGGAGTACGCCATCAACAACTTCATCGGCAAAAACACGCTGGAGGGGCTGGGCGGCTTCATCGCGCTGTACGTCGCGGTGATCCTGATCCAGATCGTCTCCGCCTCCTACGACGCCTATCAGGCCTGCCAGATCGAGATGTACGTCGGCCGCGACCTAAAGCGCGCCAGCTTCAACCATCTGCAGACCCTGTCCTTCTCCTACTTCAACCAGAACTCCGTGGGCTACATCCACGCCCGCGTCATGTCCGATACCAACCGCATCGGCTCCATCCTCGCATGGGGCCTGATGGACGTGGTGTGGAACGCCTCCTACCTCATCGGCGTCATCGTGGTCATGTTCATGATGAACTGGAAGCTGGCGCTGTGGGTGGTGGCGCTCACGCCCATCATCACGCTGATCGCGGCGCTGTTTCAGGGCAAGCTGACGGTGCTCAACCGCCGCGTGCGCGAGATCAACTCACAGATCACCGCCAACTTCAACGAGGGCATCACGGGCGCCAAGACCACCAAAACGCTGGTCATCGAGGACAAAATGGCGCGCGATTTCGGCGAAACCACGCACGACATGAAGCGCACCTCCATCCGCACCGCGCGGTACCGTGCGACCTTCATCTCCATCGTGATGTTCACGGCGTCCTTTGCGATGGCGCTGGTGCTGTGGCGCGGCGGCAGCCTCGTGATGACGAGCGAGACGCTGATGCAGATCGGCACGCTGTCGGTGTTCATGAACTACGCGCTGGGCCTGATGGAGCCCATCCAGACGCTGGTGCGCCTGATCTCCGAGCTGATCAACGTGCAGGTCAACATCGAGCGCTTCACCAACCTGCTGGCCACCCGCTCCGACGTCGAGGACACCCCCGAGGTCGTCGCAAAATACGGCGACACCTTCGATCCCAAGAAGGAAAACTGGGAGGAGCTGCACGGCGACATCGAGTTTGACGACGTCTCCTTCAAGTACCCCGACGGCGACGAGTACATCCTCGAGCACTTCAACCTCAAGATCCCGCAGGGCACGAATGTGGCCATTGTAGGCGAGACGGGCGCGGGCAAGAGCACGCTGGTCAACCTGGTGTGCCGCTTCTTTGAGCCCACCTCCGGCCGCATCCTCATCGATGGGCGCGATGCGCGCGAGCGTTCGCAGCTGTGGCTGCACTCCAACATCGGCTATGTGCTGCAGACGCCGCACCTGTTCTCGGGTACGGTGCTGGAAAACCTGCGCTACGGCAACCCCGACGCCACGATGGAGGAAATCGAGGCGGCGTGCAAGGCCGTTTCGGCGGACACCATCATCAACGCCATGGACAAGGGCTACGACAGCGACGTGGGCGAGGGCGGCGACCTGCTGTCCACCGGCGGCAAGCAGCTGATCTCCTTTGCGCGCGCAGTGCTGGCAAATCCGCGCATCTTCGTGCTGGACGAGGCCACCTCCTCCATCGACACGCTGACCGAGCACCTGATCCAGAACGCCATCGAGCACCTGATGAAGGGCCGCACGTCGTTCGTGATCGCGCACCGCCTGTCCACCATCCGCCAGGCGGACATCATACTCGTGGTGGACGACGGCAAGATCATCGAGCAGGGCACACACGACGAATTGATGCGCAAAAAGGGTCACTATTACACGCTCTACACCCGCCAGTTCGAGCAGGAAACCGTCGAGCAGGCGTTCAATTAAGCCTTCGTTTGGACAGAAAACAGCCCCTTCGAGTGGTCTCGGAGGGGCTGTTTTGGCGCTAGATTTCCAGCAAAATGTGCAGGCCGAAGTGGTCGGAGGGGTACTTCTCCCCCACCTTTTCGTCGAGGATGCGGACGGATTTGGGGGTAATTTTATCGTTGGTGAAGCAGTAATCGATGTGCTCGTCGCTGCTCACTTTGGGGCCGTAGGCGTGGTAGGTAGCGCGCCAATCGCGGGCGGTGACGGCGTTTGCGTCGGTGAAATGGCGCGTCATTTCGGCGTAGCCGGCGCTTGCGGGGTTCATGTTGAAGTCGCCGCAGACGAAGGTAGGCAGGTCGGAGATGTGCTGCGCGTACTGCGAAATGAGCCGCGCGCTGGCGGTCTGGCCGTTGTCGCCGAAGCCGAAATGGGTGTTCATGAAGGTGAATCTGCGGCCGGATGCGTTGTGTTTGAGCACCGCCCAGACGCACATGCGGTAGCAGTTGTACAGCTCATCCCAGCCGCGCGACTCGGTTTCGGGCGTGTCCGACAGCCAGAACCAGCCGGTTTTTTCGCAGGAAAAGGCGTCCTTTTTCCACAGAATGGGGCTGGATTCCACGTCCACCGTCTCGTTGCGGTACTTGTTGAACAGCTCGTATTCGCCGCCAAAGGCACTTGCGATGTGCTCCTCCCAAGCGGGGCGGTACTCCTGCAGCGCGATCAGATCGGGGTTTTGGGCGTGGATCACCTGGGAAAGGCGCGGCGCGCGCTCGGCGATGGAGTAGCCGTCGGGGTCGTCGCAGCAGCGGATGTTGAAGCTGACGATGCTCAGTTCCATATTGAAAAACCTCCTGTGAAGCGATGTTTTGCCTGCGGATGGATATAGTATAGCACGCCCGCGCGAGGGCGGCAACCGCGGTTGACACCGAAGATATGCCCCTGTATAATAAGAAACATCAACAAAAGGAGGACATATTCCGTATGAAACGCTGCATTGCCCCTGCTCCGCGCAGAGTCTGAATCGGGCGGACTGCACGGAGCGGCTGAGCCGCCCGGAACGGACTTTGCTCATGCAAAAGAGTGAAAAATTCTGCATAAAGGAGCAAGGTTCCATGAGTAAATTGAGTGTTTCTCTGCGCGGGATGCGCGGCTTTCTGACGCTGTGGCTGACGCAGGCGTTCTCGGCGCTGGGCAGCTCCATGACGGCGTTTGCGCTGGTGGTGTGGTCGTATCAGGCGGAGGGCTCGGCGCTGTCCACGGCGCTGCTGACGGTGTGCTCGTACGCGCCGTATGTGGTGATGAGCATATTCGCGGGCACGCTTTCCGACCGTTGGAACAAGAAGGCGACGCTGCTGGTATGCGACGCGCTGGCGGCGCTGACGACGGTTGCGGTGATTCTTCTACTGAAAACGGGCAATCTGCGCATCTGGCACCTGTACGGCATCAACGCGATCAACGGGCTGATGAACACGGTGCAGCAGCCCGCCTCGGAAGTGGCGGTGACGCTGCTGACGCCCAAAGAGCAGGTGCAGCGCGCCAGCAGCTTACAGCAGGTGTCAAACTCCATCATCAACATTGCGACGCCCGCGCTGGCGGCGGCGATGATCGCGTTTGCGGGGCTGGAGAGCGTGCTGGTTTTCGATCTGGTGACGTTTGCGGCGGCGGCGGTGAGCCTGCTGCTGTTCATCCGCATCCCCGCCTCCCCGGCGCAGGAGAGAGCGGAGCGGTTCTCACAGGCTTTGCGCACGGGGCTGGGGTATCTGGGCAAAAACCGCGGGATACTGATGCTGATCCTGTTTCTTGCGGCCATCAATCTGGTGGCGTCGATGTACAACGCGGCGCTGCCTGCGCTGGCGATCAACCGCGCGGGCGAGGCGGGCTACGGCATGATCGGTACGGTGACGGGCATTGCGACGCTGGCGGGGAGCCTGCTGGCGGCGGCGCTGCCCCAGCCGAAGAGCCGCGTGCGCGTCATCTGCAACGCGCTGCTGTTCTCCATGTCCACGGAGAACTTTCTGCTGGCGTTCGGGCGCAATGTGCCGGTGTGGTGCGTGGGCGCGGCGCTGGGCTGGATCTCCATCCCGATCATGAGCGCAAACCTGGGGGCGCTGATGCGCGAGCGCGTGCCGGTGGCGCTGCAGGGGCGCGTGTACTCGGTGCGCAACACGCTGCAGTTCTTCACGATCCCGGTGGGGTATCTGATGGGCGGATGGCTGGTGGACCGCGTGTTTGAGCCGCTGATGGCGGCGCAGGGCGTGGGCAGCTGGCTTGCGGTGCTGTTCGGCACGGGCAAGGGCTCCGGCGCGGCGCTGACGTTCGGTCTGCTGGGCGTGCTGGGGACGCTGGTTTGCCTGTATTTCCGCCGGAATCGGGCGATTCGCGCGCTGGAAGGCTGAGTTTTGGGTAAGAATTGACCCGTCTCTGCAAGGGATGCAGGGGCGGGTCTGTTTGTTCAAAGAGTGGGACTGTAGTTGTGTATGATGTGATTCTGTGGTTCTTGGGTGGGCCAGCGCTGGCCGGACACCTCATCAGTCGCCTGCGGGCGACAACTTCCCGCTGCGCACCGAAACAGTCCTTTGGACTGTTCCGGTGTTTCGGTCGGCTTATTTGTAGGAAACAGTCCACTGGACTATTTCCTACAAAACGCCGGACCTTCAGGGCTACGCCCCTTCGGGTAAACCCTCAAGGGGAAGCCATAGGATAGAGTCAGGGCTGGACGCCGTTTTCGCGGAGGACGCGCTGGATGTCCTGCACGGGGAGGTCGCGGGGGCGGAGGTTCCGCTTAGCGGCGAGGGCGGCGGCGATGCCTGCGGCCTGGCCCATGTTGATGCAGATGGGCATGACGCGGTAGTTGGAATGCGCCATGTGCGTGCCCGAGATGCAGCGCCCAGCGAGCAGCAGGCCGTCGATCTTCTCAGGGACGAGGCAGCCGTAGGGGATGGTATAGCCGTTGGGCTGCTTGAACGCGTTCTGCGCGCCGGTGGGGTCGAGGCCGTTGCCGGTGAGGTTGTGGACGTCGAAATTGAAGTGGGCGCGCGTGACGACCCAGTCGTCAAAGAGGCGCGCGGCTTCGATGTCCTGCTCGGTGAGAGTGCGGACGCCCTTGAAATGGCGTGTCTCGCGGATGCCGATGAGGCTGGCGGACGAGAGCAGGTAGCAGTTCTCGTAGCCTGGGGCGTGGCGGCGCAGGAAGCGCACGATGGGCTCAAGCTGCTCGCGGCAGACGACGGTGGCGGCGGCGAGGTCGTCGGCGTTGGTGCCGTCGATGCCGGTGACGTTGGTCATGTTGCAGGTGACGACGCCGGGCAGCGTGGAGCGGTAGAGCAGCACGTGGCCCGCCGGGAAGGGCAGCTCGCGCTTGCCGAGGGACTGGATCTCGCCGTCGGGGACGTCGACGAGGGTCTCAAAGCTGCCGGGGAATATGGCGCGGTCGGTGTCCACGCCGCCGACCTTGAACATCAGCGTGGCGGGCTGCATCGCGCCGTCGGACTCGCGGCCCTTGACGTAGGCGGCGCCGGACTTGGCGGCGACGTCGCCATCGCCCGTGCAGTCGACGATCACCTTGGCGAGCACGGCTTCGCGGCCGGATTTGCTCTCGAGGATGACGCCGCGCAGCGTATCGCCCTCCATGATGACGTCGGAGGCGAAGGTGTAGAGGCGCAGGCGGACGCCCGCCTCCTTGAGCAGCTGCAGGTAGACGGTCTTGAGGCGCTCGGGGTCGATGGTCTGGCGCAGCTCGGGGTGATCGGGGTCGGCGGAGCGGTCGAGGACTTCCTCATAGAAGCCGCCGCGGGTGTTGCCCGTCCAGTGGCTCATCAGGCCGACGGTGGAGATGCCGCCCACGTCGCCCGCCTGCTCGACCAGCAGCGTGGACGCGCCCATGCGGCCCGCCCAGACCGCGGCGCCGACGCCTGCCGGGCCTGCGCCCAGCACCAGCACGTCGACCTGCGCCGCGACGGGGATGGTTCTTGCCGGTTCCGTGTATGTCATCATGCGATTTGGCCTCCCTGGATGCGTATTTTATGGCTCTGCGGACATTATAGCACAGGCGGGCGGGTTTTTGAAGCTATTTGCGGCGCTTGAAGTCCTCCTCGATGCGCTTTTTCCAGTCGCTGGGGATGGAGGCGCAGGCGCGCATTTCGGACACGGCGTCGCCGATGACGTCGTAGTTGAGGCGGGTGCCGGTGGGGTCGCTGTGGTAGCTGACGGCGCGCTCGCTGCCGATGCCGATGGTGCGGGCGCTGGCCACCGCATCGATGTTGGCGCCGAGGAACAGGAATTCCCAGCCGTATTTCGCCTTCTGACGCTCGATCATGGCGCGGACCCTGTCGGCGGTGTAGTGGCGGCTGGCGTTCTCCATGCCGTCGGTGGTGATGACGAACACGGTGTGCTCGGGCACGTCCTCGGGGCGGGCGTACTTGTGGACGTTGCCGATGTGGTGGATGGCGCCGCCCACGGCGTCGTAGAGCGCGGTGCAGCCGCGGACGGTGTACTGCTGCTCGGTCAGGTCGGCGATGCCGCGCAGGTCGACGCGGTCGTGGATGACCTCGCTCTCGTTGTCGAAGAGCACGGTGGAGACGAGGGCCTGCCCTTCCGCGCGGCGCTGCTTGTCCAGCATGGAATTGAAGCCGCCGATGGTGTCGCGCTCGAGGCCGTGCATGGAGCCGCTGCGGTCGAGTATGAATACCAGTTCCGTGAGTCCCTTTTTCATTGTAAAACCTCCTGTACTGTGCGGCGATTGCCTTTGATGATCACAGTATAGGAGGTTTTGAGGTGGATGAGGTCGCTTGCGAGGCGACAATTCTTTAGCGGGGTCAGAGGAAGAACGCAAAGAACAGGCCGACGGCGGCGAGCGCGAGGAGCACGGCGGCGATGTGATCGCCGGTCGCGGGCTCGTACTTGCCGGCGGGACGGGGCTTTGCCTTTCCTCCGCCGGTTTTCATGCCCTTGGTGGTGGAGGTGAAGGCGTGGTAGTCGTTCCATCCGCCGCCGCTCATGCCGTTGAAATCCATACAGCCGCCTCCTTTGCTTTGTTGAGAACAGTATACGGCAAAAGTGGGGCGATGTGTACGGTTTTTGCCTGAAAAGCGCGGTTTTGCGTCTGAAACGTCGTCAGGCGGAGCGGCCGCCGAGCAGGGGCTGATCGAAGCTGAACAGCGCTTCGTTGATCTGGAGGATGTCGTAATTGCCCTGGAGGATGAAGTACTCCACGATGATGTCGAAGCGGTCGGCGTGGGTCAGCGCGTAGCCCGCCTTGCCCAGCAGCTCGCGCGTCTCGGGCAGCGACAGGCGCAGCGCGACGGCCAGCGCCAATGCGGTGGGCTTGCGGGGCTTGTAGTGGGGGTCGCTGCGGATCTTGGAGAACAGCTTGCGGTCGAGGTTGGCGCGCTTGTAGCACTCGGGGTCGGTCATGCCCTTTTCGTCGATCTTGCGCAGCAGCATTTGGGTGAAGCTCTCGTCCAGCTCGCGCAGCGCGTCCTCCAGCGAGGGCATGGCGGCGGCCCGGGGCGCGGCACTGTACTGCACGGCCTGCGCAGGCGCGGGCATCGCCTCCCTCTGCGCGCGGGTACGGCTGTCGTCATGGAGCGCGGCGTAGTGGTCGTCGATGTACTGGCGGATGTCGGCATACAGGCTGCTGCCCGCCAGGAAGCTGGACTTGTCAAACAGCACGAGCAGCACGAGCATGTCCTGCTCGGACTGATCCAAAAACTCGCGGATGGCGTTCATCGCGACGCGGAAGGCCTGATCCTTGGGATAGCCGTAGGCTCCGGCGGAGATCAGCGGGAAGGCGACGCTTTTGAGGCCGTGCTGCGCGGCCAGGCGCAGGCT
>JAXEXP010000110.1:0-3688 GCA_034113365.1 Candidatus Spyradocola sp. | reverse complement strand
ATAACTATACCCTTTTGCACCTCTTACGGCGCAAATTTGTCCATCCATCCTTCACTTAAGTGCTTTTCTATGCCATTCTGCTTCCTCCAGTTTTCGTATGCCACCTTATCTTTCTTTTTCGCCTTTTGTTCAGTGTTTACTTGAGGGGAAGGTGGCGCGGCAGCGGCGGATGAGGTGTCCGCCCAGCACCCAAAGAAGGAAAGAGCCCTATTCCATCCGTCCGCTGCCGGATCCGCCTTTTGAACAGACGAAAGCGCTGCACCCCGGAAATGGGATGCAGCGCTTCATTATGCCTTTTTGCAGGGGAGGGGACAGCCGTCGCAGGGGCGGCACAGGCGCAGCGCGCGGCCGCAGGCGTCGTCCACGACCTCGTGCCCGCGCACGGCGACGCGGCCGGAGACCAGCACATAGTCGATGCCGTCGGGCGGCGCGTCGGGAGCGCCCTTGTCGACGTAGGCCGCGTTGTCGCGGATAATCTGCGGGTCGAACACCACCAGGTCGGCGTCCGCGCCCACCGCCATGCGGCCCTTGCGCGCAAAGCCCATCACCTGCGCCGGCAGCAGCGTCGCGCGGCGCACGGCCTCCACCAGCTCCGGCGCGCCCGTCTCCCGCGCCAGGCGGAAGAACCCGGCAAAGCTGCCCGCGATCTGCGGATGCCCCTGCCCCGGCTCGTAGGGCGCGGTGTCCGAGGAGGGCATGATGTAGTCCCGCGTAAAGGCCATCGGGATGGACGCCTCCGCGCCCGTCTTGCAGATGACGGTCTCGTTGGGGTGCAGCTTGCGCATCGTGCGGTAGAGCGTCTCGTCCAGCCTGCGGCCCGTGTACTGCCCCGTGGCCACCAGCAGGTTGGGCAGTATGTTCTCGTGCGAGAAGATGTAGCTCTCGCGGAAGCACTCCGAGCCCACGGAGGTCGCCCAGTCCACGTACAGCCCGCTGTCCGCCCACACGTCCACGCCCTGCGCGCGCGCCTCGTCCAGCAGCTCCAGCGCCTGCGCCATCAGGTGCTCGCCGTACTGGTAGACCAGGTGGCTGACGATCAGCCGCGCCCCCGAGCGCCGGGCGACCTCGATGGCGTCGCGCAGCGAGTCCAGATCCCAGTCGTCGCGCATGCGCGTGTCGATGGAGACCACGCGGCCAAACTCCGCCGCGACCTTGGCAAGCTCCGCGGCCTCCTCCACCGTGGTGCCCGGCGTGTAGCCCATGCCAAACGACAGCCCCGCCGCGCCCCTGCGCAGCTGCTGCCGCGCGATGCAGCACATGTGCCGCAGCTGCTCGGGCGTCACCGGCGCGTAGATGTTGCACGCGCCCACCATCTTGCGCAGCGTCGAGCCGCCGATCAGCTCCGCGTGGTGGAAGGGGTACCCCGCGTCGGTGCGGTCGAAGAAGGCCGCCGCGTCTGTCACGGACAGGCCGCAGTTGCCGCTGACCATCGTGGTCACGCCCTGCAGCAGCGACAAATTCGCGCAGGCTCTGTGGTCGGGGTAGGTGGTCACGCCGTCGACGTGGCCGTGCACATCAATAAACCCGGGGCACACCACGTGCCCTGCGGCGTCAAGCTCGGTGTCCGCGTGCAGCGGAACGTCGGAGACCGCGGCGATGCGGCCCTCCCTTACGCCCACCGAAGCCAAGCGGGCGGTCCCATTCTCGGGGTCGATCACCAGCCCGTTGTTGATGCAAAGCGTATAGTCCATTTTGGTATATCTCCTGCAAATCAATGGGAAAGGGGACGCGCCGGAACACGTCCCCTTTGTCTGCCAGTAACTGTGATAGGATGCCCTGGGGGAAGCTTGAAGGGGCGCCCCCTTCATCTTCAATCCGAAGCCGGGGGCGTGTACCTCGGCTTCGGTGCGATTTTCTGTAAGTCAGGCATCCGATTTTGCGACGCAGCGGAGCTGCGGTTTAGGACTGCTTGAAGGTGTTCCAGATCTCGTTCATCTGCTCGGTCGCCTCGGGGGAGATGTCCTGCATGAACTCGATGTCGCCCAGGATGTCGGCCGGGATGTTGACGGCCTGGTTGTTCAGGAACTCCTCGGGCAGGTACTGGGTCGCGGCCTTGTTGCAGTTGATGTACTGCGTAAACACCGACGCGCGCGCGCTGACCTCGGGGTCGCACATGTAGTTCATGAACGCAAGGGCGGCGTCCTCATGCGGCGCGTTGACGGGCATGCACAGCGAGTCGATGCCAAAGCCCATGCCCTCGACGGGGTAGACCACCTTGAAGTCGGGGCGCTCGGCCAGCACGGCGGAGACCTGCGAGGTGAAGATGTAGCCGATGGTGCACTCGCCGGAGATCAGCTTCTCGTGCGGGGTGTCGCCGTCCAGCGCGCGGATGTTGGGCTTGAGGGCCAGCAGCTTTTCACCGGCCGCGGCGATGACCTCGGGGTCCTCCTCGTTGAGCGAGTAGCCCATGGACTTGAGCGTAAAGCCGATGACGTTGCGCATGTGGTCCATCACCACCACCTGATCCTTCAGGCTCTCGTCCCACAGGCTGTTGTAGCCGGTGACCTCGCAGGTGACGCGGGCGGGGTCGTACACGATCAGCGGCGTGCCCGCCACGTAGGGGATGGTGTACTTGCCCTCGGGATCGTAGTACTGGCAGAGGTACTTCTCGTTGAGGTTTTGGTAGTTGGGCACCTTGCTCTTGTCGATCTCCTTGAGCAGGTTCTCCTTGCGGGCGATGTTGAGGATGTAATCGGAGGCGAGGATGATGTCGTACTCGCCGCCGTTGACGGCCTCGAGCTTGGAGAGCATCTCCTCCTCGGAGTTGAAGTAGTTGTAGTTGATGGCAATGCCCGTCTGCTCGGTGAACTCGGAGAGCAGCTCGGGGTCGATGTAGTCGGCCCAGGAGAAGATGACCAGCTCCGTCTGCTTTGCAGAGGAGCAGCCCGTGCCGATCAGCGCGAGCGCCAGCACCATCACCAGAGCCAGAAGGCGGACGACAGTCTTTTTCATTTTGCGTTTGATCCTCCTGAAGATAAGATGATAAGATAAATGGTTTTTATCACAACGCCGGGAGCAGCCGGCGGCGCGATCAGGCTTTTTTGCGCAGGAGGCTGCGCAGCAGCGCGTACAGCCCCAGCGCGGCGAACACCGCCAGCAGCATCAGCGTACACAGCGCGTTGACCTCGGGCGTTACGCCCATCTTGAGCATGGAGTACACCTGCAGCGGCAGCGTGTTGGACGTGGTGCCCGTCACAAAGAAGGAGATCACCACATCGTCCATGGACATGGCAAACGCCAGCAGCGCGCCCGAGGTGATGGCCGGGGCGATCAGCGGCAGCGTCACGTCCCGGAAGGCGCGCGAGGGGCTGGCCCCCAGGTCGCGCGCCGCCTCCACATAGGCGGGGTCCAGCCCCACCAGGCGGCTCTGCACGTTGATGAAGATGTAGGGAATGCAGAAGGTGACGTGCGCGATGATCAGCGTCACCATGCCAAAGGATACCTTGCAGATGGAGAAGAACGCAAGGTAGGCCATGCCCAGTATGATCTCGGGCAGCATCATGGGGATCATGGACACGTTCTCCAGCAGGTTCTGCGTCCGAAAGTGCGACCTTGCCATGCCCACCGCGCCCGCCGTGCCGATCAGGATCGACAGCGCGCACGAGGAGAAGGCCAGAAACAGCGAGTTTTTGAGCGACCGCAGGATCTGCGCGTTGCCCATCAGCTTTTCGTACCACTGCAGCGAGAA
>JAXEXP010000109.1:0-8827 GCA_034113365.1 Candidatus Spyradocola sp. | reverse complement strand
GGTGTGCCCGCGGGCGCTGCTGGGCCTGTTTACGCAGGACGAGGCGGTGCTTACGATGGGCGTGACCTATCTGCAGATCATGATCATCCACTTCTACGCCTCGGCACTGACCTCCTCCTTCCAGTGCATGGTCATCGGCGCGGGCAACGCGACGCTCAACTTCGTCATCGGCGTGCTGGACGGCATCATCTGCAAGATCGGCCTGAGCCTGATTTTCCTCTATTCGCTGAACATGGGCGTGTACAGCTACTTCTGGGGCACGACGCTCTCGCGCATACTGCCCGGCGTCATCTGCGTGATCTACTTCTACCGCGGCAGCTGGAAAACCAACCGGCTCCTGCGCGACTGACAACTCCAGACCGAACGGGAGGCAAAACGGAGGCATCTGTTTTACCTCCATTTTATATGGAATCTCGTTTGCTTTGCGCGCCAAATGTGCTATAATGAGTGCGGTCGCCTATCGACGGCGGCAAACCTGATACACAGATCACAACTTTGGAGGCATTGCTGCAATGCGGATATTGGTGGTAGGAGATGGCAAGGTCGGCCATACCATCGCAGAACAACTGATCCGGGAAAAGCACGACGTGGTCATCATCGACCAGGACGACGAGGTGCTTACCAAGTGCGAGGACACGCTGGACGTGATCTGCGTGCGCGGCAACGGCGCCAACGCCAAGGTCCTGCTCGACGCGCAGGCGGACCGCGCGGACATACTCATCGCAACCACAGCCAACGACGAAACCAACATGCTCTGCGGGCTGATCGCCAAGCGCCTGGGCACCAAATACATCATCGCGCGCATCCGCGACCCCGAATACAACGACAGCCTGACGCTGCTGCAGCGGGAGCTGGGCATCGACATGGCGCTCAACCCCGAGCGCGCCACCGCGCTGGAGATCGGCCGGCTGCTGCGCTTCCCGTTTGCCAGCAACATCGAGTCCTTCGCCAAGGGCCGCGTGGAGATGGTGGAATTCCGCGCGCAGGAGCACGACGTGGTGGTGGGGCATGCGCTCAAGGATCTGGCGCGCATGCGCGGGCTGCCCCAGGTGCTCTACGCGGTGATCGAGCGCGAGGGCCGCGTCATCATCCCGACGGGCGACTTCATCATCCAGGCGGGCGACCGCGTGCACGTGGCGGGCGACATGGTGACCATCACCGCCTATTTCCAATATCTGGGCAAAAATTCGCTGCGCATCCGGCGCGTGATGCTGCTGGGCGGCGGGCGCATCAGCTACTATCTGGCCAAGATGCTGGTGCCCATGGGCATCCGCGTGAGCATGATCGAGATCAACGAGCGCAAGGCCAACCACCTGAGCGAGCTGCTGCCCGAGGTCAACGTGATCTACGGCGACGGCACGGATCAGGAGCTGCTGGATCAGGAGGGCCTAAAGGACATGGACGCCTTTGTCACCCTCTCCGACCGCGACGAGGAAAACCTGATGACGGGGCTGTTCGCGGTGCGCCAGGGCGTGCCCAAGGTCATCGTCAAGAACAACCGCGTGGCCTATGCCGATCTGATCAACTCGCTGGGTCTGGACAGTGTGGTCAGCCCGCGCTCCATCACCTGTGCAAACATACTGCGCTACGTGCGCGGCCGCGTCAACTCCGAGGGCACCAAGGTCGAGCGCCTCTACCGCCTGATGGACGGCAAGGCCGAGGCGCTGGAGTTCATCGCGCGGGCGGGCGACCCGTACATCGGGATCCCGCTCAAGGACCTGCGCACGCGCCCCGGCGTGCTGGTGGCGGTCATCGTGCGCAAGGGACAGGTCATCGTGCCGTTCGGCAACGACCACATCGAGGCGGGCAACAGCGTGGTCATCCTCTCGCGTGACAGCGGCATCAAGGACTTAAACGAGGTCATCCGCAGATGAATTACCGATTGATCGTGCGCCTGCTGGGCGCGATACTGCTGCTGGAGGCGCTGACGATGCTGCCGCCGCTGGTCATAGCGCTGATCTACGGCGACGGGGACGCCATGGCGCTGCTGATCAGCATGATCCTGACCATGGTGGCGGCGCTGCCCACGCAGCTCTTCTTCCGCCCGGAGGAAAAGAACCTGCGCGCCCGGGAGGGCTTTGTGATCGTGGCGCTGGCCTGGGTGCTGCTCAGTGCGTTCGGCGCGCTGCCCTTCGTGCTCAGCGGCGTGCTGCCCAACTACATCGACGCGCTGTTTGAGACGGTGTCGGGCTTTACCACGACGGGCTCCACGGTGCTGGAGGTGTTCGAGGGCCAGCCCCACGGCATCATGTTCTGGCGCTCCTTCACCCACTGGATCGGCGGCATGGGCGTGCTGGTGCTCACCCTGGCGCTGCTGGCGCAGGTGATCGGCCGCGCCTCGCACCTGATGCGCGCCGAGAGCCCCGGCCCGGAGTTTTCCAAGATCCTGCCCAAGACGGGCAACACCGCCAAGACGCTCTACCTGATCTACGGCGCGCTGACGGTGCTGGAGTTCGTGCTGCTGATGATCGCGGGGCTGTCGCCCTACGACGCCGCCATCCACGCGATGGGCACGGCGGGCACGGGCGGCTTTTCCAACTACGGCGCGAGCGTGGGCGAGCTGGGCAACCCGGCGGTGGAGGTCATCGTCACGGTGTTCATGCTCATTTTCTCGGTCAACTTCGCGCTGTTCTACCGCACGCTGACGGGGCACCTGCGCGAATCGCTGCGCAGCGAGGAGCTGCACTGGTTCCTGGCGATCTTCGGCATCGCGGCCATCGCCATCACGGTCATCATCCTGCCGCAGTACGGGTCCTTTGGCACGGCGCTGCGCTACGGGTGCTTCCAGGTGGCCACGGTGATGTCCACCACGGGCTACGCCACGGCGGATTTCAACCTCTGGCCCGAGGCGGCCAAGATGATCCTGTTCCTGCTGATGTTCGTGGGCGCGTGCGCAGGGTCTACCGCGGGCGGCATCAAGGTGGTGCGCGTGGCGCTGCTCATCAAGCAGGGGCTGCGCGAGGTGCGCCGCACCTTCCAGCCGCGCAGGGTGTCGGTGGTGCGCTTTGAGGGCCGCGGCGTGGAGCAGTCCATGCTCTCGCAGATCGCGGTGTTCTTCTTCGTGTACGTCGCGCTGGTGCTGGTGGGCTCCTTCCTGCTGTCGCTCTTCGGCCCCTACGGCTTTGAGACCAACTTCACCGCGGCGCTGACCTGCGTCAGCAACGTCGGCCCGGGCTTCGGCGCGGTCGGCCCGATGGGCAACTTCGCGGGCTTCGGCGCGATGGGCAAGATCACGCTCATCCTGTTGATGCTGGCCGGACGCCTGGAGATCTTCCCCATCCTCGTGCTCTTCCACCCCGCAACCTGGAAGCGCTCCAACTGAACACAAATCCCCCGCTGAAGCAGTTCAGCAGGGGATTTTTCTGTTTATTTGACGCAGCGGCGGAGGAAATCGCCGGGCTGCGCGCCTGCGGGCAGGGGCAGGCGGACGCGCTGCTTGGGATGGGGCGCGGACTCGATGGGCGCGCCGTCCTCGTCATTCATGTCGTCGCAGAGGAGAACCATCGAGACACAAAACCCCGCTGTTTGTGCGACAGCGGGGTCATTTTCTGCTTATTTTACGCGGCGGCGGAGGAAGTCGCCGGGCTGCGCGCCTGTGGGCAGGGGCAGGCGGACGCGCTGCTTGGGATGGGGCGCGGACTCGATGGGCGCGCCGTCCTCGTCGGTCATGCGCTCGCAGAGGAAGTCGCGCGCGCCCGCAGGGGACAGCAGCTGCAGCGTCTCGCCGCAGGTGAACTTGTTCTTCTGCTCGACCAGCGCGACACCGTCCTCCCCCACCTCCAGCACCTTGGCGATGTAGTCGGCGTTGCGGTCGTATTCCACCGCGCCGGGCGGGTCGGCGGGGCGCTGGGTGAAGTAGAAGCCCGTGCCGAACCTGCGGTGGCTGGCGTTGCCCACCTCGTGCAGCAGGGTTTCGTCAAAGGGCGCGTCGGGGTGCTCGAGCATGTCGTCGATGGCGCGGCGGTAGGCGGCGACCACGGTGGCGACGTAGTAGTCGGTCTTCATGCGCCCCTCGATCTTGAAGGAGCAGACGCCCGCGTCCACAAGCTCGCGCAGGTGCGCGATCATGCACAGGTCGTTGGCGGAATAGAAGTAGGTGCCGTGCGCGTCCTCGAACACGGGCAGGTACTCGCCGGGGCGCTTCTCCTCCACCAGCGCGTACTTCCAGCGGCAGGTCTGCGCGCACTGGCCCTGATTGGCGTCGCGGCCCGTCAGGTAGTTGCTCAGCACGCAGCGCCCGGAGTACGACGCGCACACCGCGCCGTGCACGAAGGCCTCGATCTCCAGCGTCTCGGGCGTGTTGCGCCGGATGCCGCGCACGTCCTCCATATTCAGCTCGCGGGCGAGCACCACGCGCTGGACGCCGTTGCGGTGCCAGAAGGCGGCGGCGCGCCAGTTGAGCGTGTTGGCCTGTGTGGACAGATGCAGCGTGAGCTGCGGCGCGACCTCCCGGCAGATCTCCACCGCGGCGGGGTCGGCCACGATGGCGGCGTCCACGCCGATGCGCTCCAACGTGCGCGCGTCCTGCGCAAAGGCGTCCAGATCGCCGTTGTAGAGGTAGGCGTTCATGGTCACGTGCAGCGATTTACCGCGCGCGTGCACGGTATCCACCGCGCGGCACAGCGCGTCGGCGTCAAAATTGCCCGCATAGGCGCGCAGGCCGAAGCGGCTGCCGCCCACGTACACCGCGTCCGCGCCGAAGCGCAGCGCGGCCTCCAGCTGGCTGGGCCCGCCCGCCGGGGCGAGCAGTTCCGGTCGCATCATGGTCAGTTTCCTCCAGACGTGGACAGGGCCCGGCAGTGCGCCGCGCCCTGTGTGATTTTTATTGCTGATTTTTCTGGTCGTAGGCCTCCCACAGCGGGCGGTACTCCGCGACCACCGCGTTGTGCTCCTCCAGCGTCTTGGCGAACGCCAACTCGCCCGTCTCGGGGTCGGTCAGCGCAAAGTAGAGGTAGCCCTCCTCGATGTAGTCGTTGTCGGGGAAGAGCGCCGCCTCGATGGCCGCGTCGCCGGGGTTGCAGATGGCGCCCACGGGCAGGCCCTTGTGCAGGTAGGTGTTGTAGGCGCTGTCGGTGTCCAGCTCGCTCTGCGTCAGCACCAGGCGCTTGACGCCCAGCGCGTACTGCACGGTGACGTCCGAGCCCAGCGCCATGTTCTCCTTGAGGCGGTTGTGGAACACCGCGGAGACCTTGGAGAAGCTGGCGCGCAGGCCCTCCTTCTCGATGATGGAGGCCAGCGTGATGACCTCGTCCATGTCCATATTAAGCTCCTCGGCGCGGCTGCGGTAGGTCACGCCGTAGATCACGTTCATGCGGTCGAGCATCTTGCCGATGACGGTCTCCTCGGAGGAGCCGACGTAGATCTCATAGGTGTCGGGGTAGAGGTAGCCCTCCAGCACGTAGGAGCGGCCCTCGTCGGCAGCGTCCACCACGTCCTGAATGAAGTCGTACTTCTCGGCGATGCCCTCGCCGGTGCGGCACAGCTCCAGAAAGCGGTCGGGCGAGGCGAACACCTTCTGCTCGACCAGCGAGTCCGCGATGCCCTCGACCGTCAGGCCCTCGACGATGGTGAACTTCATGACGTCCGTGCCGCCGTCGCCCTCTGCGAGGATGTCGATGATCTCGGTGATGGTCATGGAGCGGGACAGCTCGTAGGTGCCGGCCTTGAGCTGGTGGCCCTTGCCGATGAACTCGCTCAGGTACTGGAACACGCCCTTGTTGCGCACCAGATCGGCTTCCTTGAGCTGCCTTGCGATGGAAGAGACCGACGAGCCGCGCTTGACCACGAACTCCACGGTGGCGGTGTCCGACGGGTCGGGCGGCATCAGGTAGTGCTCATAGACATACGACCAGCCCGTGGCCAGTATGCCGATGGTCAGCACACAGGCGCACGCGAAGATGACCAGCGGGCGCAGGGTCCGCCAGGCGATGTTCCAGCCTCTGCCGCGATTGGGTTCCGCCACGTGTTTTTTCCTCCTAAAGGCAAATCTCTCTGTTTCTCAAAACGACGCAGACCGCGCCTGTGTTGCAGCGTCAGCCGCGCAGCATGTCCATGTCGATGCCCGCCGCGTCGCCGAGGATCTTGTAGATGTCGGCCAGCAGCTTCTGGAAGCGGTACTCGGCCAGTATGTAGCTGGACGCATCGGGGCTGAGCTGCAGCACGCCCGCAATCTTCTGCAGGCGCTCCATCTCGGCCGGGTCGGGGGAATTTCCGCCCGCCATGGACACCTGCAGCTGGAACTGCAGGCGCTTGTACTCCTCGATGAGCGCCTTCTGCGTCTCGTTTTCCATCGCGACGTCCTTCAGGCGCTGATATTCGCGGTATTCGTCGGTCTCCTTGAGCGCGCGCGCCAGTGCGTGCGCCTGATCGTAGATGTTCATATTGCCCTCCCGTTACATTTCCATGATGATGGGCAGGATCATCGGGCTGCGCTTGGTCTTTTGATACAGGAACTCGCGCAGGTCGTCGCGGATGCGGCCCTTGATGGTGCCCCAATCGGGCGTGCGGCCGTCGCTGAGGCACCCCTCGACGCTCTTTTTGACCACGTCGCGGGCCTGCACCATCAGCTCCTCGTTCTCGCGGACGTACACAAAGCCGCGGGTGACGATGTCCGGGCCGGAGATCAGCTTGTTCTCCTCCTTGGACAGGCCCACCACCACGGTCATCAGGCCGTCCTGCGCAAGGTGGCGGCGGTCACGCAGCACCACGTTGCCCACGTCGCCGATGCCCAGGCCGTCCACCAGCACCGCGCCCGCAGGCACCGCGCCCGCGACCTTTGCGGAGTTGCGGCTGATCTCGATGACGTCGCCCAGGCGGGGGATGATCACGTTCTCCTCCGGCATGCCCATGGACATGGCCAGCTTTTTGTGCATGGAGAGCATGCGGTACTCGCCGTGGACGGGGATGAAGAACTTCGGGCGGATGAGCGCGTGCATCAGCTTGAGCTCCTCCTTGCGCGCGTGGCCGGAGACGTGTACCTCGGCCAGCGACTCATAGATGACCTCCGCGCCCTTGCGCAGCAGCTGGTCGATGACGCGCGAGACGGACAGCTCGTTGCCCGGGATGGGGTTGGCCGAGATGATGACCATGTCGGTGGAGCGGATGTCCAGCTTGCGGTGCTCGGAGAACGCCATGCGCGTCAGGCCCGACATCTGCTCGCCCTGCGAGCCGGTGGTGATGACCACGATCTCGTCGTCGGGATAGCGGTCCAGGTCGTCGATGGAGATCATCACGTCGTCGGGGATGTGCAGCTCGCCCAGCTGCATCGCCACGGTGGACACGTTGATCATGCTGCGGCCGGTCAGGCACACCTTGCGGCCAAAGCGCTGCGCGGAGTCCACCACCTGCTGGATCCTGTGGATGTTGGAGGCGAACATCGCGATGATGATGCGGCCCTCCGCCTTGGGGAAGAAGGAATTGAAGGTCTCGCCGACGGTCTTTTCGGACATGGTGTAGCCGTTGCGCTCGACGTTGGTGGAGTCCATCAGCAGCGCGAGCACGCCCTTTTTGCCCAGCTCCGCCAGCTTCTGGAAGTCCATCAGCTCGCCGTCCACGGGCGTGTAGTCCACCTTGAAGTCGCCGGTCGCCACCACCGTGCCCACGGGGCACTTGATCGCCAGCGCCACCGCGCCCGCGATGGAGTGGCTCATCTTGATAAAGTCCACGTCAAAGGAGCCGACCTTCTCGCTCGAGCCGGGCTTGATGATGCGCAGGTCCACATTTTGCATCGCGCGGTGCTCCTTGAGCTTGAGCTCGATGAGCGCGCAGGTCAGGCGCGTGCCGTAGATGGGCACCACGCCGCCCAGCTGCTTGACCACGTAGGGGATCGCGCCGATGTGGTCCTCGTGGCCGTGGGTGACGAGGATGCCGCGGATCTTCTCGCGGTTGCGCTGCAGGTAGGTCACGTCCGGGATCACCAGGTCTATGCCCAGCATGTCCTCCTTGGGAAAAATGGAGCCGCAGTCGATGACCACGATGTCCTCGCCGTACTCCAGCACATAGATGTTCTTGCCGATCTCTTCAACGCCGCCAAGCGGTATAATTTTGAGCTTGCCTTTTGCTGACATAATCTGATACTTCTCCTCCTTGTCAGGTCGATTCTGAATAAAAAAACATGCACAGAGCACAGACTGTCCCCTCATCCTCGGACAGTCCGTTAATCGTCTAATCAATTCCTACGCAAACCGGGGAGCTGACCGACGCTATTGGATTGTTCTCCCGAACCCGCGCCGAACCGTACACATCGCCCGGAGAGACCATCCGCACGCCGCGCGCCAACCCGCTCTTGACGCGACGCCCCGTGCGGCCTCCCTCCGCGCGCTCGCCGTGCACGGCGTGCCGCGGGCAGAAACCCATCTGTTTTATTATACCCGCTTTGCCGCCATTTAGCAAGTAAACATTGCGTTTGCACGGCCGTGCATACAAAAACCGCCCGCATCAGGCGCAGGCGGCGGAGGCTGAGGAAGTTTGAAGGGACCGCAGCCCCTTCATGTTCCATCCGCAGGCGGGGGCATGTACCCCGCCGAGAAGCGATTTTCTGTAAGGATAGATGGTTCATGACGGATGAAGCACTCTGTTTCAACCGTTCTCGAAACATTGGCTGATGGAAAATCGCTTCCGATACAGAAAAAATTCGTGTGCGGCATCGCCGTGCGCGAATTTTTCTGCAATTCGAAAAAGATGAGGATTCATCTTTTTCGATTCTTTAGTTGCGCGAGCACTTCTCGGCGTCGATGGCGAGCACGAGCATCAGCGCGCCGAGCGCGTCGGCGGGGTCGGCAACGTCGATGACGTAGGTGTCCGTCCAGTGGAACAGCTCCTTGGACAC
>JAXEXP010000108.1:0-16183 GCA_034113365.1 Candidatus Spyradocola sp. | reverse complement strand
CTTCGTCCAGCTTATTCTTTCCTAGCGTACAGAAAATCGCTCCTCGGCGGGGTACACGCCCCCGCCTGCGGATTGAAGATGAAGGGGCTGCGGCCCCTTCATGCATCCCCGGGGAGCACATGCCTGTTTTTTGACAGGCTGCACCTTCCCCTCAAGGGGAAGGCTTTTGGGTGTTCTGGGGGAGTTTGGTGCGCAAGCTTCAGCTGACGTTTGCGCACCGAATCAGCCTTGTAGGCTGTTCCAGTCCACTGGACTGTTTCTGGAGAAACGCTCGACCTCCAGGGCTGCGCCTCACTGAAGGGAGACAGCATCCCCCTCAAGGGGAAGCCAAGGGGGCTGGAGTTGTTTGGGCGCACCAGAAAAATTAACATTCGCTGTTTTTCCTAATTTGTAGACAGGCGGGGGAATTTGTGCTATCCTTATTTAGGCCAAACGTTCCTTTAATCCGTTCCAGAGAGTTCGGCAAGGCACTGAATATGAGTTGAGAGAGCACACCGCGGCAGCGCGGTTCGGCGCCTTGGAGGAAGTGAAGCCTTCAGGGCGCATTTTTTATGCGACAGCATCGAGGAGGAGACGCCATGGAATTCCGCAAAAAGGCAGAGATCATGGACGAGGCGGCGATGACGCGCGCCATCAAGCGCATCGCGCACGAGATCATCGAGCACAACAAGGGCACCGAGAACCTGATGCTCATCGGCATCCAGCGCAGGGGCGTGCCGCTTGCGGGGCGCATCGGCGAGCTCATCATGCAGGAGGAGAACGTAACGCTGCCCGTGGGCACGCTGGACATCACCTTCTACCGCGACGATCTGTCGCTGCTGGCCGAGCATCCGCAGGTCAAGGGCACCGACATCCCCGCCAACGTCAACGGCATGAACGTGGTGATGGTGGACGACGTGCTCTACACCGGCCGCACCGCGCGCTCGGCGATGGACGCCATCATGGACATGGGCCGCGCCAACACCATCCAGCTGGCCGTGCTCATCGACCGCGGCCACCGCGAGCTGCCCATCCGCGCGGACTACGTGGGCAAGAACGTGCCCACCTCCCGCCAGGAGATGATCAAGGTCAACGTAAACGAGTACGACGGCGCGGAGAGCGTGGAGCTCTACGAGCAGGTGTAAAGTCGGTTGAAACGGAGCGATCCGTTTTGATATATCGGTCTAATTTTACATTAGGAGGATGGAGTTATGACTACCCAAGTCGCAAAGAAGGATTCCTTCGGCAAGCTGCTCCTGCTGGGCGTGCAGCACGTGTTCGCCATGTTCGGCGCAACCGTGCTCGTGCCGCTGCTGACGGGCATGGATCCTGCGGTCGCGCTGCTGTGCGCGGGCGTGGGCACCTGGATCTTCCACCTGTGCACCGGCCGCAAGGTGCCCACCTACCTGGGCTCCTCGTTCGCGTTCATCGCCGCCATTCAGGGCGCTGCCGCCATGTGCGCCGGCCTTGACGCCAACACCGAGGGCCTGACCCAGCTGCCCGCCTATCAGGCTGCGCTGCCCTACGCCACCGGCGGCATCCTGGTTGCCGGCGCGCTGTACCTGGTGCTGGCCCTGTTGGTCAAGCTGGTGGGCGCTGAGCGCGTGCGCGCGTTCTTCCCGCCGATCGTCACCGGCCCCATCGTCACCATCATCGGCCTGATGCTGGCCCCCAGCGCCATCGCCAACATCACCACCCAGATCGGCAGCATCAACGTGGGCCTGAACTGGCTGGTCGCGGCGATCTCCATCGCCACCATCTTCATCGTCTCGCTGTTTGCCAAGGGCATCTTCAAGCTCGTGCCCATCCTCATCGGCATCGTCGTGGGCTACATCGCGGCCATCTGCTGCGGCATGGTGAACTTCACCACCATCGCGGAGGCCTCCTGGATCTCCCTGCCCCATTTCTTCCTGCCCAAGTTTGACCTGCGCGCCATCGGCCTGATCGCGCCGATCGCCATCGTCACCTTCGTCGAGCACATCGGCGACGTCAACGCCTCCTCCGCGGTCTGCGGCAAGGACTTCATCAAGGATCCCGGCATGCACCGCACCCTGATGGGCGACGGCCTGGCCACCATGTTCGCCGGCCTGGTCGGCGGCCCCGCCAACACCACCTACTCCGAGAACACCGGCGTGCTGGCGGCCACCAAGAACTACAACCCCGTCACCCTTGAGATCGCGGCCTGCATCGCCATCGTGCTGGCGTTCTTCGGCAAGTTCTCCGCGCTGATCACCGCGATGCCCGGCCCGGTGCTGGGCGGCGTGTCCGTGGTGCTCTACGGCATGATCGCTGCGGTCGGCCTGCGCACCCTCGTTGAGAACAAGGTGGACTTTACCAAGAGCCGCAACCTGCTCATCGCGGCTGTGATGCTGGTGCTGGGCCTGGGCGCCAACGGCGCCATCGTCATCGGCGGCGTGTCCATCTCCGGCGTCGCGCTGGCGGCCGTGCTGGGCATTCTCCTCAACAAGGTGCTGCCCGAGTCCATCGAGAAGGACTAATCCATCAAAAGAACATCTCCAAGGGCTGTTCCCGGCAAAACGGGGGCAGCCTCTGTTCTGGAGATTTGCGGTAGCTGCCCAGGGGCTGGCTCCGGGCGGCCTCCGCAAGTCCCCCCAAACCTTAGGTAAAGGAGAATGAAGTCATGGCGTTCAAACACAAGGACCTGCTCTCGCTGCGCGACGTGGAGCGGGAAGAGATCGAGATGATCCTGTCAACGGCCGCCTCCATGCGCCCGCTGCTGGAGAGCCCCACCAAGAAAACGGCGCACCTGCAGGGCAAATCCATCGTGACGCTGTTCTACGAAAACTCCACCCGGACGCGCATGAGCTTTGAGCTGGCCAGCAAGTACATGTCCGCCGCCGCCGCCAACATCTCCGCGTCGGCCTCCTCCGTCGCCAAGGGCGAGACGCTCATCGACACCGGCAAGACCCTCGACCGCATGGGCACCGACGTCATCATCATCCGCCACCCCATGTCGGGCGCGCCGCACCTGCTGGCCCAGCACGTCAACGCCGCCGTCATCAACGCGGGCGACGGCGTCAACGAGCACCCCACCCAGGCGCTGCTGGACATGTTCACCATCCAGCGCCACAAGGGCCATCTGGACGGCCTCAAGGTCGCCATCATCGGCGACGTCAACCACAGCCGCGTGGCGCGTTCCAACATCTTCGGCCTGCACACCATGGGCGCGGAGGTCGCACTGTGCGCGCCGCCCACGCTGATGCCCGTGCAGATGGAGGAGCTGGGCGTCAGGACCTACACCCGCGTCGAGGAGGCCGTCGAGGGCGCCGACGTCGTGATGGGTCTGCGCATCCAGAAGGAACGCCAGGAGGAGGGCAACTTCCCCTCGCTGCGCGAGTACTCCGCGTTCTTCGGCATCAATGAGGAGAACCTCAAGTACGCCAAGCCCGACGCGCTGGTGATGCACCCCGGCCCCATGAACCGCGGCGTGGAGATCACCTCCGACGTGGCCGACAGCGATCAGTCCGTCATCAACGAGCAGGTGACCAGCGGCGTGGCCGTGCGCATGGCGCTGCTCTACCTGCTGACCAGAAAGGGCGTGTAACGATATGAAGCTGCTTGTTAAGGGAGGCACCCTGCCGGAGGTCGGCAGAGCCGATATGCTCGTGGAGGACGGCGTCATCCGCCGCATCGAGGAGAATATTGCGTGCGGAGACGCACAGATCGTGGACGCCGAGGGGCTGTATGTGATGCCCGGCATGGTGGACCTGCACTGCCACCTGCGCGACCCCGGTCAGGAGTACAAGGAGGACATCGTAAGCGGCACGCGCGCCGCGGCGGCCGGCGGCTTTACCTCGGTCTGCTGCATGGCCAACACCACCCCCGTCAACGACAACGCCGTGGTCACCTCCTTCATCATCAATAAGGCCAAGACCCAGGGCAGCGGCGTGCACGTCTACCCCGTCGGCGCGGTGTCCAAGGGCCTCAAGGGCGAGAACATGGCCGAGATCGGCGACATGGCCAAGGCCGGTGCGGTCGCCATCTCCGACGACGGCAAGCCCGTGATGAACGCGCTGCTGATGCGCCTTGCGATGGAGTACGGCTCCGCGTTCGGCATGACGGTGTTCGACCACTGCGAGGACATCAACCTGGTCAACAAGGGCGTGATGAACGAGGGCTACAACTCCACGCTGCTGGGCCTGCGCGGCACCACCCGCGCCGCCGAGGAGGTGCAGATCGCCCGCGACGTCGTGCTCTCCGAGACGCTGAACCTGCCCATCCACATCTGCCACGTCTCCACCAAGGGCGGCGTGGAGCTGATCCGCGAGGCCAAGAAGCGCGGCGTCAAGATCACCGCCGAGACCGCGCCCCACTACCTGGCCGGCACCGACGACCTGTGCGCCTCCTACAACGCCAACACCAAGGTCAACCCGCCCATGCGCCTGACCTCCGACCAGGAGGCGCTGATCGCGGGCCTGTGCGACGGCACCATCGACGCCATCGCCACCGACCATGCGCCGCATCACCGCGACGAGAAGGAAGTGGAGTACAACGTGGCGCTGTCGGGCATCTCGGGGTTCGAGACGGCGTTTGCGCTGTGCGTCGAGACGCTCGTCCACGGCCACCACATGACCATGGAGGACTTCGTCAAGGTCGCCTGCACCAACCCCGCCCGCATCATCAAAAAGAACTGCGGCCAGCTCAAGCCCGGCATGGACGCCGACTTCATCCTCACCGACCCCAACGAGGAATGGTGCATCGACAGCAAAAAGTTCCTCTCCAAGGGCAAGAACACGCCCTTCCACGGCCGCATGGTGCATGGCCGCGTCAAGGAGACCTACGTCGGCGGCGTGCGCATCTACAAGGACTAAAGCATACAGGAGGAAACCGTCATGAAGCTTATGATCGATCAGCTCATCGAGGGCATCAAGAGCACCGGCAACCCCACCTGCGTGGGCCTGGACACCCAGCTGGGCCACCTGCCCGAGGGCTTCGCGGGCAAGGTGGAGAGCTTTGAGGACGCCGCCGCGGCTATCATCAAGTACAACAAGGCGCTCGTGGACGCGCTGTGCGGCATCGTGCCCTCCGTCAAGGTGCAGATCGCCTATTACGAGATGTACGGCGTGCCCGGCATGCAGGCCTTTGTGGATACCTGCGCCTATGCCAAGAGCAAGGGCCTGGTGGTCATCGCCGACGCCAAGCGCAACGACATCGGCGCGACCTCCGGCGCGTATGCCAACGCGTTCCTGGGCGAGACCCCTCTGGGCGACAAGGCGCTCTCCGCCTTCCCCGCGGACTTCGTCACCGTCAACGCGTACCTGGGCAGCGACGGCATACTGCCCTTCCTCAAGGCCTCCGAGGTGCGCGGCGGCGGCATCTTCGCGCTGGTCAAGACCTCCAACCCCTCCGGCGTGGAGCTGCAGGACCTGATGATCGGCGACCGCCACGTCTACGAGGTGATGGGCGACCTCGTCTCCAAGTGGGGCGAGAGCTGCATAGGCTCGCACGGCTATTCCTCCGTCGGCGCGGTCGTGGGCGCGACCTACCCCGAGCAGGGCGCCGCGCTGCGCGTTCGCCTGCCCCACACCTTCTTCCTCGTGCCCGGCTACGGCGCGCAGGGCGCCACCGGCAAGGATCTGCGCGGCTGCTTTGATCAAAACGGCATGGGCGCGGTGGTCAACGCCTCCCGCTCCATCCTCACCGCGTGGAAGAAGCAGCCCGGCGTCGACTTTGCGCAGGCCGCCTACAACGAGGCCATCCGCATGCGCGACGACATCATGGAGGGCATGTAAGTGAAAAGACTGCTAGCAACGGTGGTGTCCGTGCAGCCCCTGACCGAGGGCATGGGCCACCTGACCGTAAAGCTGCCCGACGGCGCGGAAAAGGCGCAGGCAGGGCAGTTCGCGCACATCTCCGTGCCCGGCGACCGCCGCAACCTGCTGCGCCGCCCCATCTCCATCTATTCCGCACACGACGGGCTGCTGGAGCTGGCCATCGCGGGCAAGGGCGAGGGCACGCAGCGCATCCTCGCGGCCCAGCCCGGCGACACGCTGGACGTGCTCTATCCGCTGGGCCACGGCTTTGAAAAGAAACAGCACAAGCGCATCGCGTTCGTGGGCGGCGGCATCGGCGTCGCGCCCCTGCGCTATGCGATGGAGGAATACGCCGACGAGAACTGCACCGCGATCTTCGGCTACCGCAGCAAGGAACTGATCTACGCGGTGCACGAGTGCCGCGCTACGGGCGCGAACGTGGTCGTCTGCACGGACGACGGCAGCTTCGGCGTCCACGGCCTGGTGACGGTGCCGCTGCGCGAGATGCTGGAGGAGGGCGCGCTGGACTGCATCATGGCCTGCGGCCCCACGCCCATGCTGCGCGCGGTGCAGGCGCTGGCGCTGGAATTCGGCGTGGAGGCTCAGCTGTCGCTCGAGGAGCACATGGGCTGCGGCATCGGCGCCTGCCTGACCTGCAACTGCAAGGTCAAGGTAAAGGACGGCGAGTTCGGCTACAAGCGCGTGTGCGCCGACGGTCCCGTGCTGGATGCAAAGGAGGTCGTGTTCGGATGAAGATGAGCGTCAATCTCTGCGGGGTGGAGCTGAAAAACCCCGTCATCGCAGCCTCCGGCACCTTCGGCTTCGGCAGGGAGTACGATCAATTCTATGACGTGGCCGAGCTGGGCGGCATTTCCGTCAAGGGTCTGACGCGTCTGCCGCGCCTGGGCAACCCGCCCCACCGCATCACCGAGACGCCCTCGGGCATGCTCAATTCCGTCGGCCTGCAGAACCCCGGCGTGGAGGCATTCCTCGAGAAGGATCTGCCGTGGCTGCTCAGCAAGGGCGCGGTGGTCATCGCCAACGCCGCCGGCAGCACCGAGGATGACTACTGCTACATGGCCGAGCGCCTGTCGAACTCCGGCGTGCACATGATGGAGATGAACATCTCCTGCCCCAACGTCAAGGAAGGCGGCGTGGCCTTCGGCACCCGTCCCGAGAGCGTTTACAACATCACCAAGGCCGTGCGCGCGCACTGCACCAAGCCGCTGATGGTCAAGCTCTCGCCCAACGTCGCCGACATCGCCGAGGTGGCCAAGGCCGCCGAAGAGGCCGGTGCGGACGCGATTTCCCTCATCAACACGCTGACCGGCATGGCGGTGGACGTACACACCCGCAGACCCGTGCTGGCTAACGTCGTGGGCGGCATGTCCGGCCCGGCGGTGCGCCCCGTGGCGCTGCGCATGTGCTGGCAGGCCGCGAAGGCCGTTTCCATTCCTGTGGTGGGCATGGGCGGCATCGAGACCGGCGAGGACGCCATCGCGTTTCTGATGGTGGGCTGCGCGGCCGTTCAGGTGGGCACCGCGAACCTCTACAACCCCTACGCCTGCATGGATGTGATCCGCGGCATGGAGGAATACTGCGCCCGGCACGGCATCGAGGACATCAACGACGTGGTCAACTCGCTTCTGCTTGACTAAACACGCTGCTTTGAGTAAAATGGTGGAATCCCGAAACGGGGTTTCACCATTTTTTGCTGCATGATTGGGGCTGCGGGGGAGAGACGGGGGCGCCGCCGGGCTATGTACAGCTTGGCCGGCGTCTGTGTCGGCGGCGCGCCGGAGCTGCGGCATTCATCCAACAGGTACGGCCTCCTGCCGCCGCTGCCTGCCCCGCCCCGGCAGCCGTGGCCGCGCTCCGCGCGGCCCCGTGCGCGTCCTCCGGCCGCGCACGGCCCGCCTCACGGCGGGACGTCTGCCTGCTGCCGCGTCCTGTCCATCGTCCGTGCGTACCCGACCGCGACCCGGAGGTGCCTGCCATGATCCGATTTTTGGTGTTTGCCGATTTGCATTACGACACTGTCCCCGACGGCGACGCGCGCGTGGAGGCGCTCGCGGCGCGCATCGAGCGGGAGCGGCCGGATTTCGTGCTGTCGCTGGGCGACCTGTGCCACCCGACGGCGCAAAACCGCCCGATCCTGCGCAGACTGGAGGCGGCGGGCGCGCCGGTGCATCACCTGGTGGGCAACCACAACACCGACCACTGCTCGCTGCGGGAGACGCTGGACTTCTTCGGGCTGGAGCGGGATCACTACGCCTTCACCGTGGACGGCGTCCGGTTTCTGATGCTCAACGCGGGCGACAGCAAGCCGCCCTGCCTGCCCGATGCGCAGCTGGACTGGCTGCGGCAGGAAACGGCGGACGCCTCCCTGCGCTACGTCGTCTGCTCGCACCACAGCCTCGCCAACGACTTCGCGCAGCGCGGCGTGGCCAACCGCGAGGCCGTGCGCGCGCTGCTGGAGACGCGCCGCACGCAGCTGTGCCTCAACGGCCACGACCACGGCGACGACTGCCGCATCCTCAACGGAATCCCGTACTTCACCGTCAACGCCTCTTCCTACCTGTGGCACGGCGTGCGCCAAATGACGGACTTCCCCGAGGAAACGCGCAGGCGCTATCCCGTGCTCAACGACTGCCTGCTGCTGGACGGCCCCCTGAGCGCGGTGGTCGAGATCGACGGCGGCCACGTCTCCATCCGCGGCATGCGCGGCGCGTGGCGGGCGAGCACCCCGGCGGACATCGGGCTGGGGGAGACGTGGAACGGCGTGCGGATTTCTTCGGACATATCGGATTTTGAATGGAATGCGTAAAAAACCGCCCGGTTGGAGCAATCTTCTGCTCGTAACCGGGCGATTTTCTTATGCACAAAGATGAATGATGTGTGATTCGGTGCGTTTGAGGATAAAAAACCCGAAATATCTGCATCTTTAGGCTCCCCTTGAGGGGAGCTGTCGCCCGCAGGCGACTGAAGGGTGGAAACGCACGCGCTTCGTCAATGCTATTTCTCTGCGAGCAGGCGCGCGGCGAGCTTTTCGTCGGGCACGACGTAGAGCGTCTGCTGGTTGGTGTAGGTGACGAAGCCGGGCTTGGCGCCGCCGGGCTTCTTGACGTACTTGCGCTTGGTGTAGTCCACCATCACGCGGTCGGCCTGCTTGCCCTTGGAGAAGTACGCGGCCAGCTGCGCCGCCTGGATCAGCGTGTTGTCGTCGGGCGCGGCGGACTTGATGATGACGTGCGAGCCGGGCATGTCCTTGGCGTGCAGCCAGGTTTCCTCGCCCAGCGCGCTGCCCGTCAGCCGGTCGTTCTGCACGTTGTTCTTGCCCACCAGGATCTCGATGCCCGCGTCGGACAGGAAGCGGTGGGGGTGCGATTCGGGGATCCTGGGCGGCTTCTTACCCTTGGGCGTGGTGTCGCGCATCAGCCCCTGGCGCACCAGCTCCTGCTGGATCTCGGACAGCTCGTCAAACGTGGTGCACAGCTCAAGATTCTCCAGCTGCCCCTCCAGATACGCGATCTCCTCCTGATTGGCCGCCATCTGATCCAGCACCAGATCGCTGGCCGCCTTGAGCTTGTTGTATTGCTTGTAATAGCGCTGCGCGTTTTCGGCGGGGGAGAGCGCCGGGTTGAGCGGGATGTCCACGGTGGGCATGCCGTCGGCAAAGTAGTCCGGCACCTGCGCCACGGTCGATCCGCGCGGGATCAGGTGGATGGACGCGGTGATCAGGTCGCCCTTGCGGCGCAGCTCGTCCATGCTCTCGGCGTCCAGCAGCGTCTGCCGCTGTATGGCCAGCTTCTTCTCGTCGCGCTCCAGCGCATTGGTCAGCAGCCTGCGCAGGTTGTGCGCGCGCTGGTTGATGCGCTCCTTGCGGTCGCGCGCCTCGTAATAGGCGTCCATCGCCGCCGACAGCGTGGGATAGCTGCGCTGCCGCGACGGGTCGCGCGAGAGATACACAAAGCCCGTCACATCCTGCGGCGCGCCGTCCTCGTCCACCAGCAGCGTGGGCGCGTCGGCCAGGTGCTCAAAGAAGCTGTGCAGCTTTTCCGCCGCGGCGGGCACCAGCTCCGCCGTCAGCTGCGCGCTCTCGCTCCTTGCGATGCGGAAACTAAGCTCCCGCGCCGCCTGCGCCGAGAACCCCGATACGCTCTGCTGAATGGCCTTGTCCAGCCGCATGCCTGCAAGCGGCGTCAGCGCGCGGATGTAGTCCAGCAGCTCCGCCGCGTAGGGGTTGAGCTTGTCCTGCGCAGGCGGCGTCTCGTAGGGCAGCCCGGGCAGCACCTCGCGCACGCGGCTGATGTCGTCGGTGACGTGGCGCGCGCTGTCCAGTATCTTGCCCGCGTGGTTGACCAGGATCATGTTGGAGTGCCGCCCCATGATCTCGATGATGAGTTTGCGCTCGGTCAGGTCGCCCAGCTCGTCCAGCCCCTCGAACCGCAGCGTCAGCACGCGGTCGGCGCCCAGCTGCTCCGCGCCCAGGAACCGCGCGTTGACCAGGAACTTTCGCAGCAGCATGCAGAACATGGGCGGCGTGTCCGGGCTTTTTTTCGCGGCCGCGGTCAGGTGGATGCGGGCATTGTTGGGGCTGGAGGAGAGCAGCAGGCGGTGGTTTTTGCCCTGCGCGCGCAGCGTCAGGATCAGCTCGTCGCGCTCGGTCTGCTGCACGCGGTCCACGCGGCCGCCCTCCAGCAGCGTATTCAGCTCGCGCGCAATCGCGCCGAGCGTCAGTCCGTCCATAGGCATGGGAACAGTTCCTCCTGAAAAGAATGGGGAAAAATCAAACCTTGCGCGTCATCCAGCGCTTGCCGCAGTGGCGGACAAAGCCCAGGATCGCGCGGTAGTACAGGCTGATGGTGTTGGCCAGGTAGATGCCCAGCACGCCAAGGTCCATCACAAAGCAGAACAGATAGGTCAGCGGCAGGCGGATGAGCCACACCGCAGAGAGCGTCACGACCATTACATACCGCACGTCGCCGCCCGCGCGCAGCTGCGCGTCGATGGCGTTGATGGATACGCCCGCCACGTCCATGATGAGCAGGATCCACAGCAGCGACGATGACGCCTGCACCGCCAGCGGGTCGGAGGTGTAAATGCCCGTCAGCGGCACGCCAAACGCCACCACGACGCCGCCCAGCACCAGCGACGCACCGATGCCCGCCAGCCAGATCCAGCGCCCCGTCCGCTTAGCGCCGCGATAGTCCTGCGCGCCCAGCAGCCGTCCCACCGCCGACAGCGCCACCGCCTGACAGATGCCTTGCGGCAGCGTGATGAACGTGTTGAGCGTATTCATGATCTGATACACGCCGCTTTCAAACGTGCCAAGCGATATAGACATGGAGTTCGCCAGCATGTACCCCACCTGCACGAACACGCTCTCCACCCCTACGGGCAGCCCCACGCGCAGGATGCGGCGGATGGTGTCCCAATGGGGCCTCAGCATGCTGCGCACGCGCAGCACGAAGAAGCGGTGGTTGTGCAGCAGCGCGCGCAGCATCAGCGCCGCGCCCAGCAGCCTGCAGCAGACGTAGGCCAGTCCCGCGCCCATCTCCTCCCACGGCAGCACGTCGATGAACAGGTACGCAAACGCGATCTGCGACACGTTCATGATCAGCGCGTTCACCATCGGCGAGCGGCTGTCGCCCGTGGAGCGGCAGGCGGTGGAGAGCATGGCGTGCAGCACATACGCGGGCAGCGACAGCATCAGCATGCAGTAGTAGCGCACCGCCTCGTTGAACAGCTGATCCTCTGCGGTGGGCATCAGCAGCCGCAGCAGCTGCGGCGCCGTCACGATGCAAAGCACCGTCACCGCGCAGGAGAACACCAGCGACAGAAACGTGCCCTGCTCGATGGAGTCGGCCGCCGCCGGTCCGTCCCCCGCGCCGATCTGCCGGGAGACGAGCACCGCAGCGCCCGTGGTCACCATGGTGAATGCCGAGAACACCACCGCCATCACGGTGTTTGCCATGCCGATGGCGGCCAGCGCGCTGCCGCTGATGGTGCTGATGATGCGCGAAAACACCAGCCCGATGAAGATCGTCAGCGTGTTTTCCAGCATCACCGGCAGCGTAAAGCGCAGCGTCGGGTTTTTGTCAAGGCGGCTCAGCCGTCGGGAATCGTCCATCACGCATTCCTCCTTGCACGCAAAAAGCCGGTCCGTGTTCCGCCTGTTATTATACCATACTCTGCAGGGCTGTGCGCATTATTTGCGCAAAAAACGCCCCCGCCGCGGGAAACCCGTTCGGCAGGGGCGCGTTTGCGGCGCTATTCGCGGATCTTGTCCGGGTCGATGCTCAGGAAGTTGCGGCCGCGGCGCAGCGTGATGCGCTTGCCGCGCTTCTTCTCGCCCGGGTTCATCGCCGGGGCGATCTCGTTGTAGGACTTGGCCGGCTCGCGCGTCAGCGGCATGTCGCCGCCCCAGAAGCTGGGCGTCTCGCAGGGCACGATGTGTCCGTCCAGCGCGTCCTCCAGGATCGCGATGGCGGTGGGCAGGCAGTCGCCGTCCAGCGGCGCGCCCAGCGCGCGGAAGTCGTGGTGGCCGTTGTAGATGCCGTCGTACTTGTCGCCCAGGTCGCGCAGGCGCTTGAGGTAGCGCAGCGTGGTCTCCACCGGGCAGTCGCTCACACCCAGGTTGAAGTTCAGCGCGTCGCCCGCAAACAGCGAGCGCGTCTGCTCGTCCAGGAACACCATCTCGCCTGCGGTGTGGCCGGGGCATTCGTAGGCCGTCACAATGCGCCCGCCGCCCAGGTCGAACTGCTGGCCGTCGTACAGGTCGTGGATCACGGGCATCTTCTCGTCGGGACCGGGCTCGCGCAGGTCCACGTTCAGGTCGTAGGGGTAGAGGTTGAACATGGTGTACGCCCCGCCGATGCAGTTCTTCTGCCGCTTGGCGATGCGCTCGGTGTCAAAGCGCCGGCGCTCCAGGCTCTGGGGGATGGGGCGGTCCTGATCCTTGGGATGGATCCAGATCTCGTCGAACTGCCGCGCGTTGGCCGTGTGGTCGATGTGCCCGTGCGTGATGACCACGATCAGCGGCTTGTCGGTGAGCATCTCCACCGCGCCGCGCAGGTCGCCGATGCCCATGCCGCAGTCGATGAGCATCGCCTTTTCCGTGCCGATGAGCAGGAACATGCTCGCGCAGTCAAATTCGTCGATCTCCCAGGTGTCCTTCTTGAACTGTACCATGGGGTAGAGTTTGGTCAGCATCTCGTTTCTCCTCCTTGAATTTGTTTAGTCCGAAAACGCCATGCAGCAGGGGAGGGGCTGCTCCTCCCACCGGCCGCACTCGGTCAGCGTGCCGTCGGGCTGCACCGCAAAGCCCGTGATGCAGTCGTCCAGCGTGCCCATCACGTACAGGAACCGCCCGTCCGGCGACAGCGTGCAGCCCCGCCCGAAGGTGCCCTTTTCCACCGTCACGCTCTGGAGCAGCGTCAGCGTCCCCGCCCCGGCGTCCAGCGCGTACGCCTTGACCTTGTTGACTCTGCGGATGTAGTCGTAGACGAACTTTCCGCCCGGGTGCACGCACAGGTCGGACTGCTCCGCCTTGCGCGGCGGCATGCCGGGCGCGGTCGGCGTCTCCGGCAGATGGAAGCCCTCGGGCAGCACGCGGATGCGGCTGAGCAGCGTCAGCTGCCCCTCCGCGTCGTAGCGGTACACCGCCAGTAGCGGCTCCAGCTCGTGGTTGACGAACAGATAGGGCAGCGTGGGATGGAACGCGCAGTGCCGCGGCGCGCTGCCCGCCGGCGCCTTCACGCCGTCCGCACGGCAGGGCACGAGCTGCCGCGCCTCCCGGTCGATGGCGAACATCCACACCCGGTCCGCGCCCTTGTCGCACACGCAGAACAGCCTGCCGTCGGGCGAGGCCTGCACGTGATGCGGATGCGCGTTCTTCTGCGGCGGCTTGGGCCCGCTGCCCTCGTGCAGGTACAGGTCGCACGCCGGCAGCACCGCGCCGTCCGCCCCGATGGGGTACAGCCCCGTGGGCGAGTCGTCGTAGACGCAGCACAGCCGGTATGCGCCCGACGCGTCCTTCACCGCCTTGGTCACGGGGTCGCCGCCGGAGTGGTTGGTCACCAGCAGAAAGTCCCCTTCCGCGTCCAGCGCCGCGCCCGACGGCCCCGGCGCAAACGAGGGCTGGCAGCTCAGCTCCGTCAGCGCCCCGCTCTCCGGGTCGATGCGCAGCGCGACCACCGCGCCGCCGCCGCCCGCGCGCAGCCCGAACCGTCCCTTGCGCTCGCCCGCGCCGTACAGCACGCCGCGCCTGCGGTCCAGCGCCAGCGCGTCCACGCTCATGTCCTCCAGCGTGCGCCCGCGCAGCCGCAGCGCGCCCGTCTCCTCGTCCCAGTCGTAAATGCCCACGCCCAGGGCCTTCTCCCCGAAGCGCATGCTCCAGGAACCAACATAGACCGTCCTAATATTCCGTTCCACCGGCTCCTTCCTCCAGATAAATATGTAGGTACCTTAATACTTACCATAATACTCGAAATCCCCGGATTTGTAAAGCCCCGCCGGCAGCAAAAAAAGCACCCGCCCAAGCGAGTGCTAATCCAAAGCTATGCGATAGAAGTTTTTATGGTTCGAGCATCGGATCCATACGCCACCGTGCTTCAAAATGACCTTATTTGAGGCAATATTGCCGGAATTTGCACCGATCTGCACGCTCTTAATGTTCAGCTTCCTGCATTCTTCCAGTAACAAGGACAGTATTTGGGTCCCGTAGCCTTTTCCGCGATCAGAACAGCGAATCGCGTATCCGATATGTCCGCTTGTTTCTTCCAGCTTTTCATTCAGACAGTGACGTATTCTTCCATATCCGATTGCTTTTTCATCCTCATACAGCCAGTACGACGTTTGCGGAACCATCCAATCCTCCAGGCAGCCATTGTCAAAAGCGTACTCCCTTTCCAGCCATTCCCTGAATTGCACATAAGACATACCGCATACCTTGTTGTGAAAACCGTTGTCGTTGGCGTCGATTTCCTGCAGCATCTGGTAAACTTCAATACCGTCAGATAAGGAAAGTTTTTTCAGATAGAGCATTTGACACCTTCCTTTGCTGTTTTGATGGAGAAAAAACACACGAAACTCAAGCGGGACCTGTATGCCCATGAGTGCATCATGCTGCACAGCAAAAACTTCACACACTGCAGGGCAATCAGCAAAAGGAAAAAGCACTTGCCGAAGCAAGTGCCTTTTCCTGGCGGAGAGTTAGGGATTTGAACCCTAGAACGGTTTCTGCCGTTACACGATTTCCAGTCGTGCGCCTTAGACCACTCAGCCAACTCTCCATACAAACGGTCAGTAGGTCGTCGTCCCGCTGACAAGTATAGATTATACTACAGCGTGGGAAGAAATGCAAGAACTTTTTTTGACTTTTTTCTTTTCGCCGCGCACAGGGGGGGAGTGACAACATTTGTCAGTTGTTGTATAATAGCATCCGATGCTGATTTTCAGAAGGAGATGCTGAGCATGTTCAAGAATTGTATCGTCCGCCGGCCGTCGCGCTCGATGGTCAACGGGATCACCTCCAGCCCGGAGCTGGGCACGCCGGATTATGAGCTGGCGCTGCGCCAGCACGACGACTACATCCGCGCGCTGGAGTATTGCGGCTGCAAGGTCACCGTGCTGCCCGCGATGGAGGAATACCCCGACTCCTGCTTTATGGAGGACGTCGCGGTGGTCACGCCCCGCTGCGCCATCGTCACCAACCCCGGCGCCGCCTCGCGCAACGGCGAGAAGGCTTTTGTGGTGGAGGCGCTCAAGGCGTTCTATCCCGAGGAGAATATTGAGTACATCACCGAGGGCACCATCGAGGGCGGAGACGTGATGATGGTGGGCACGCATTTTTATGTGGGCAAGTCCGGCCGCACCAACGACGCGGGCTTTAAGAACTTTGCGCGCATACTGGCCAAGTATGAGATGACCGCCACCCAGGTGGAGCTGCACACCGTGCTGCACCTCAAGACTGGCGTGGTGCACCTGTCCGGCAACCACATGCTCGCCGCGCAGGAGTTCATTGACCGCCCTGTGTTCGAGGCCTTCGACCGCGTGGCCGTTCCCGCCGACGAGGCCTATGCCGCCAACTGCTTGTTCATCAACGGCAAGGTGCTCGTGCCCGCGGGCTTCCCCAAGATGGAGGCCGCCGTGCGCGGCCTGGGCTATGAGGCCGTGATCGTGGACACCTCCGAGTACCGCAAGATCGACGGCGGCCTGTCCTGCCTGTCGCTGCGCTTCTGATGGGCTTTTGACTGCAAAACGGCGCTCGTTCCGCATGGGACGGCGCTTCAGCCTGTCGACAAAGTCGACAGGCTCGAAAAAGATGAAACCTCATCTTTTCCGAATTGCAGAAAAATTCGCGCACGGCCTTGCCGCACACGAATTTTTCTGTATCGGAAGCGATTTTCCATCTGCAAATAGTTAGG
>JAXEXP010000107.1:0-6339 GCA_034113365.1 Candidatus Spyradocola sp. | reverse complement strand
GGGCTTCGCCCCTCCGGGTATACCTCAAGGGGAGCCTTAAGACAGCGGGTATCCGAATAGTGCTGCTTACAAGCCGAGCTATTCCAGCGTCACCGCGAGCGAGGCGGGGGAGAGGCCGTCCGCCTCGGCCAGCACGCGCAGCATCCCGGGCTTCTCGCCCGCGCGCACCAGCACCGAGATCAGCCCCGCGCGCATCCGCCTGTCCGGGCAGCCGATCGGCTCGTGATCGCACACGTCCGACCCCGTCGCCGCGATCACGCCCAGCCCGTTCGTCGAGAACCGCACCATCGGCGTCGCGTCCGGCACATGCCGCCCCTGCGCGTCCACGCAGTCGCAGGTGAGCAGCATCACGTCGCGCCCGTCCGCGCGCACGCCCGGCGTGTTGCAGGTGAGCCGCAAACGCACCGCCGCGCCCGTCGTCTCCACGCGATCCGCGCACACCGCTTCGCCGCCGCGAATCCCTTTCGCCTCGATGCACCCCGGCGCGTAGGGCACGGTGAACTCCGCATGTCCGTACCGCTCGACCTCGCGGACGCCGAACAGCGCGTCATTGACGTACAGCTCCACCCTCTCGCAGTTGGTGTACGCCCATACCTCAATCGGCTCGCCCTCGCGCCCCGCGAAGTTCCAGTGCGGCAGCAGATGCACCATCGGCTGCTCCAGCCAGTGGCTCTGGTTCTGATAAAACGCGTCCTTCTTCTGCAAATATAGGTCGATCGCGCCCGACTGCGAGCACAGCCGCGGCCATTGCGCCTCGCCGCGGTGCTCAATGCCCGCCCATTGGAAGCCGCCCGCCGCCCAGGAACGCTCGCACAGCGCCTTCCACGTCCGCTCGCGCGACTTGAACGTGTTGTTCACGTCGTGGTCGTACCCGTGGACGTACCCGCGCGCCGCATCGTCCGGCCCGTACCACCCGCGCGTCGTGCCCGTCGCGCAGCATTCCGTCGATACAAACGGCTTGTCCGGGTACAGCGCGTGGATCCCGTCCCATTGCGCCAGATTGTAGTTCACCCCGATCACGTCCACTTCGTCGTATACCTTGCAGTGGATGGGGTCGTTGGACACCGCCGTGGTCACGGGCCGCGTGCCGTCCAGCTGCCGCACCCTGTGGATCATGGCGCGCGTGATGCGCCGCCCCGCGTCGGTCAGGTGCAGCGGCTCCTCGTTGCCCACCGACCACAGGATCACGCCGGGATGGTTGCGGTCGCGCTTGACCAGCATCTCCAGCTGCGCCATGCCCTCGGGCGTGGACTCGAACCACCGCGTCTCCGCCATCACCAGGAACCCCAGCTCGTCCAGCGCGTCCATCGTCGCCGCGTGGTGCGGATAATGCGCGCACCGGTACGCGTTCGCGCCCATCTGCCGCAGCAGCTCCAAACGGTAGCGCTGAATCCGCTCCGGCACCGCCTTGCCCGTCAGCCCGAAGTCCTGATGGCAGCAGACGCCCTTGATCTTCAGCGCCCTGTCGTTGAGCAGGAACCCCTCCTGCGCGTCGAACCGGAAGCTGCGGAACCCGAACCGCACGCGCTGTTCGTCAATGACCTCCCCGCCGCGACGCACCGTCGTCGCCAGCGTGTACAGATTGGGCGACTCCACGTCCCACAGCGCCGGATTCTCCACCTGCGCGCTCAAACGCAGCACGCCGTGCTCCTGCGCCGCCACCGAAATTTCGCCTTCCATCTCCGCCACGCGCGCGCCTGCCGCGTCCAGCACCTCGTGCCGCACGGCCAGCACCTCGTCCGCGAACCCGTCGTTGCGGATCTCCGCGTCCACCGGCACCGCCCAAACGCCGCCCTCCAGCCGCTCCGGGTGTACGAATACGCCGTCCCGGTCGATGGACGCACTCTCCGAGATGTCCAGCCACACATCGCGGTAGATCCCCGCGCCCTCGTACCACCAGCCCTCGTGCTCGCTCACGTCGATGTGCACGGCCACCACGTTCTCGCCGCCGAACACCGCCACGTCCGTGATGTCCACCTCAAAAGAGGTGTAGCCGCAGTTGTTCTCCAGCATCCTGCAGCCGTTTACGTACACCGTGCAGTGGATGGCCACGCCCTCAAAGTACAGCCGCACGCGCGCGTTTTCGTCCAGCTCCGGCAGCGCGAAATGCTTGCGGTACCACGCGTTGCGATACCGGAAGAACCCCAGCGTCTCGTTGTTCTGCGGCTCGGGCCGCTGCGAGATCACATAATCGTGCGGCAGCGTCACCCTTTCCCAACCTTCCGCAGACACCGGCCCCGTCTCGTTGTAATACTCCGGGCTGTCCAGATGCTCCCGCGACGCTGGCCCGAACCGCTTGCGCTCGGTCTTGGCCTGAATGTACAGCACGGACTTCCTAGGCCCCTCCGTGGCCGGGATCTCGCCCTCGTGGAACAGCCAGCCCTCGTCAAACAATACCTGTCTGCGCATGTCAATCCGCTCCTTGTCCGGCTCAAACGCCGATGAATTTCCGTTTGGTCAGCCCCATTTTACGTTTCATAGCAGGTCTTGTCAATGGAGAAACGCGCTGCCGAAAACATTTCGGCAGCGCGTTTCGTTAGCATAGGGAAGAGGGTCAGAACACGATGTGGAAGAACCACTGATCCAGGCACACCAGCACGCCCAGCACCGCGGTGTACAGCGCGAACCACTTAAAGTCCGTCTTGCGCACCAGATACAGCATGAACTTGATGGCAAACAGCGACGACAGCGCCGCCACCACCGTGCCCAGCACCACGGGCAGCACGGGCAGCGCCACCGCCTGCCCCGTGATCATGTCCTTGACCTGCAGCACCACCGAGCCCAAAATGGCGGGGATGGACATCAAAAAGGAGAACTTGGCCGCCTGCTCGCGGTTCACGCCGCGGAACAGCCCGCCCGAGATCGTGCTGCCCGAACGCGACACGCCCGGCAGGATCGCAAAGGCCTGAAAGCAGCCCATCACCAGCGCGTCCACATAGTTCATCTCGCGCTTTGCGCCCTGTTTTTTTCCGGAAATAAAGAGTATAATGGAAGTCGCGAGGAACCCAAGGCCCAGGAATTTCCCCGTAAAGGCCGTCTCAAAGAAGTCGCCCAGCAGCACCGTCGCGATCACCGCAGGGATGGTGGCCACCACCAGCAGGTACACCGGCTTGGACAGCGGATGCCGCAGCAGCTCCCAGATATCGCGCCAGAACACCACAAAAATGGCGATCAGCGTGCCCACGTGCAGCAGGGTGTCCAGCAGGATCCCGGGATCGTTCACACCCAGTATCTCCTGAAAGAGCACCAGGTGCCCCGAGGAGGAGACGGGCAGAAATTCGCACAGCCCCTGGATGAGACCGAGCAGCATGGCCTGCCATGCGTTCATCATGGTTCCTTCACTCCGTTTCTGAAAAATCGGTTCTTTGGCATTATATCATATTGTAAGGGGAATGAAAAGATGCTCACCATGGAAAGGGCGCTGACCCAGATGCTGGAATACCTGCGCGAGAGCCTGCCGCTGCTGCAAGCCCCCGAGGACGACCTGCGCCGCGGGTACTTCATACTCTTCTACACCCGCCTGCTCGAGCTCATCGACGCCGCCCTGCGCCTCACCGGCCAGACGCGCGACTGGGCGCCCACCAATGTGCTGCTGCGCTCCGCGCTGGAGTGCTCCATCGACCTGTGCAACCTCGCCCAGCAGCCCGGCTATGAGCACGTCGTCCGCGCCATGATGCTGGAAAACCGCTCCGCGCTGTTCCACTTCAAGTCCCAGCCCGCCTACGGAGAGCTGGTGGACACCTACGGCCCCCAGCGCGTGCAGCAGATGGGCGCGCAGGCCGAGCGCGAGTTCAAGCAGGCGCTGCGCGACGCCACCGAGCACTTTCCCATTTTGAATAATTCCTCGCGCAACCTCAGCGTGCTCACCCGCTTCCGCATCGCGGGCCAGGAGGAGCGCTACCAGACCGAATATACAGTGCTGTCCATGGTGACGCACAACGACATGACCGTGCTGGCGCTGCAGGACGCGCTGCACACCCAGGGCAGCATGGACGCCTACGCCGACGAGCGCGCGTGGGAGCACTGCCTGCGCTTCCTGGTGGACGCGCTCAAATACAAGACCCAGCTCTTTGGCCCGGACGACGAGCTGATCCAGGCCTGCCTGGGTTGCCTGGAGGTCGTGCGCCAAAAGCAGGCGCGCAAGGAAAAGGAGCATAAGGAGTGAAAAAGCTGTTGTTCATATTGGTCATTCTGGCGCTGTGCGCGGTCCTCGCCGCGGGCGGCGCGCTCGCGCTGGCCAGGGTGCAGAACGCCCGTCTGGACGTGACGGAGTACGCCCTTTCCCCGGACGGCCTGCCCGCAGCGTTTGACGGCTTCACCATCGCGCAGATCTCGGACTACCACGGCGACGCCGCCTGCCGCGCCCAGCTGCTGGACGCATTGCGCGCCCGCACCCCTGGCCTCATCGCGATCACCGGCGACCTGACCGACCCCGGCCGCGTCGAGGAGTCCCTGAGCCTTGCCCGGGAGCTCGCCGGCATCGCCCCCACCTATTATGTCACCGGCAACCACGAGACCCGGCTGGAGGAGGACTTCCCTCGCCTGCTCAGCGGCCTGCAAGACGCGGGCGTGACCGTACTGCGCGACGAAAGCATCCTCCTCGAGCGCGGCGACGCCCGCATCACCGTCTCCGGCATGGACGACCCCGAATTCCGGACCGGCGTCGACCTCGCTGCCCTCTGCGACCCCGACGGCTTCACCCTGCTGCTCGCCCATCGCCCCGAGCTTTTCACCGAATACGTCCGCGCGGGCGCCGATCTGGTGCTGGCCGGGCATGCCCACGGCGGCCAGTTCCGCATCCCGGGCAGTTGTCAGGGCGTCTACGCACCGACGGAGGGCTTCTTCCCGCAATACACGCAGGGCGTCCACACCGAAGGCCGCACCACAATGGTCGTCAGCCGCGGCCTTGCCAACCTCTATTTCCCGCCGCGCCTGTTCAACGCGCCCGAGCTGGTCCTTGTGACGCTTCACGGCGAATAACCGGTTAAATGCGCGTGCGCGCCCTTGCAACGCGCGGGCAGATACGGTATAATTATCATGAATTGATATGGCTTTACAGCACTTAGGAGGATTTGAAGCTATGAAACTTGGCGTTGTGGGACTGCCGAACGTCGGCAAGAGCACGTTGTTCAACGCGATCACCAAGGCGGGCGCGCAGGCCGCGAACTACCCGTTTTGCACGATAGAGCCCAATACCGGCGTGGTGCCGGTGCCCGACAGCCGTCTGGACGTGCTGGCCGAGATGTACAATCCCGAAAAGTACACCCCCGCCATCATCGAATTTGTGGACATCGCGGGCCTGGTGCGCGGCGCATCGCGCGGCGAGGGTCTGGGCAACAAGTTCCTCTCCCACATCCGCGAGGTGGACGCCATCGTGCACGTCGTCCGCTGCTTTGAGGACGAAAACATCACCCACGTCGACGGCACCATCGACCCCGTGCGCGACATGGAGACCATCAACCTCGAGCTGATCTACGCCGACCTGGAGTCCGTCCAGAAGCGCATGGACCGCACCCGCAAGATCGCCCAGTCCGGCGACGCCAAGGCCCGCCAGGAGATGGAGGTCCTCGAGAAGATCGCCGACGCGCTGGACAAGGGTCTGCCCGCCCGCTCCGTGACCTTCGGCGAGGAGCAGGAGGCCTATGCCAAGTCCCTGTTCCTGCTCACCAAAAAGCCCGTGCTCTACGCCGCCAACATCGCCGAGGACGACATCGGCCCCGGCCAGGACGACCTGCCCATGGTCAAGAAGGTGCGCGAGGTCGCCGCTGCCGAGCACGCCGAGGTCATGGTCATCTCCGCCCGCATCGAGGAGGAGCTGGCGCAGCTGGAGGACGAGGAGCGCGCCGAATACCTCTCCGAGCTGGGTCTTACAGCCTCCGGCCTCGACCGCCTTGTGCAGGCCAGCTATAAGCTGCTCGGCCTGATCTCTTACCTCACCGCCGGCCCCAAGGAGGTCCGCGCCTGGACCATCACCAACGGCATGACCGCCCCCCAGGCCGCCGGGAAGATCCACTCCGACTTTGAACGCGGCTTCATCCGCGCCGAGGTCGTCTCCTTCGATGCCCTCGTCGAAAACGGCTCTATGGCCGCCTGTAAGGAAAAAGGCCTCGTCCGCTCCGAAGGCAAGGACTACATCGTCAAGGACGGCGACATCATGCTCTTCCGCTTCAACGTGTAGGCGGGAGAGACGGGGAGGGGGAACGCGCTTTTCTTCTCTGAGAGAAGAAAAGCTGCGCAAAAGAAGAGCATATATGGGTCCTGCTAAGTGGGAAGTGTAGTGTTCTAACCCTTCTGTAATTAGCTTCCTAATGTAGCATCTGTCGTAAGACAGATGAAGCC
>JAXEXP010000106.1:0-11862 GCA_034113365.1 Candidatus Spyradocola sp. | reverse complement strand
GCCATGCCGACGGGCAGCGCGATCTGCAGGCCGTGGCCCTGCGAGAGGCGCAGGAGGAGACCGGCATCCGGGGGCTGCACCGCCTGGGGCAAGGAATCGCCTCGGTCGAGATCCTGCCGGTGTGGGCGCACGTCCGCCGGGGCGTGCAGGTGCCCAGCCATCTGCATCTGAACGTTTCGTATCTCTTTGAGGCGGACGACACGCTGCCCCTGCGCATCGCGGAGCAGGAAAACAGCGCCGTGGGCTGGATCGCTGTCGGCGAGCTGGAGAGCCGCGTGAGCGAACCGACGATGCTGCCCATCTATCGCAGGCTGCTCGGCAGGGCGAACGATTGTTAAATACTTACAAGAATCATCCGAAATCGCTTGATGGGGTTTCACAAACTGAGTATACTGTAATCACGGAAGGGAGATCGGATAGGAAAAAAGGAATCGTTCGTCACCCAGGACCAACCAAGGCAATCCCGTTGTAAAGGAGGCCGAACTTATGATCGTACGTTTTGTGATGAAAGATGCGCACGTCCCCGCTTCCATTCAGGAAACCATGAACAAGCGCTGCCATCAGCGCATGGACGCATACTTCAGAGATGAAGCCCCGGATGCGACCGTGATCACGGTTCGCATCACCGAGCAGAAGAGCACCTACAAGGTCGAGATGACCATGCCCTACCTGGGCCACACGCTTCGCACGGAAAACCAGGAGCGGGAGATTTCCCTGCCCGCGCTGGATAAAGGCATAGATATCCTGGAACGGCAGATGAAGAAGCTGCGCACCCGCCTGGGCCGCGACCTGAGGAAGAAACCGGCGATTGAGGAAGAGGCGCCGGAGGCAGCGGCGCCCGAGGCGGCGGAGGAGGCCGCAGAGCAGGTGGTCAGGATCAAGCGCTACGCCGCTAAGCCCATGAGCGTGGAGGATGCGATCCTGGAGATGAACCTGCTGGGCCATTCGTTCTACATGTTCAACAACATCGAGTCCGGCAACGCGGCGACGGTTTACCTCCGCAAGGATGGCGGCTGCGGCCTGATCGAGCTGGAGAACGCGTAAGGGCGCGCAGCGATGCGCTGGGAGCATGAAAAACAGGGCTCTGGCGCGGACGGGCTTTCCGTGATACAATATCCGGGAAGCGGGCCGGCGAATCGCCGGCAGATGAAAGGAGATGATTCCGATGAATCCAGCGATAAAGGTTGTGGTGGCCCTGCTTGTGGTCGCGCTGATCGCTGTCGTCGGTTTGATTGCAGTGACGGGCGGAAAGCAGGCGCAGGATCCCGCAGTGGCCGCCACAGATGCCGTGCAGACCCAAGCGCCGCAGGAAACGGCGGCGCCTGAAGCGACGGAGATTCCGGCTGATCCGCAGAGCGCGGAGGCAGACCCGAGCGGCGCAGACGACGGGGCGCAGCCTGATGAGCAGGCAGATGCGCAGGGTACGATGTACGAGGGTGCGTTGGCCGGGCTGACCGAGGAAGAGATCGCGCAGATGGCGCTTGCAGAGGAGAAGTCCGCGGCGAGAACCGACGAGACCAGCGGGGTGGAGGACCCGGTGGACTGATCCCGTTAATCTGAGCGCACGCCGCCGCACATGGCCCGGGAGGGCAGCGGGGCGGACGTGCAGGCGAATCCCTGGGAGCGCGGCTCCCGACGCGCGCAGCTGCGTGCGAGCAAAGAGACATGCGATACCGGGCGCCGGAGCGGAAACGCCCCGGCGCCTTTTCTGCCGGGAGCTTCGGCGGGAGAGGCTGCACAGGCGAGCCGCCGTTTTTTTGCAGAAATTTGAAAAAACAGTTGACAAGAGCGCGCCCTTCGTGTATTATATATTTCGTCGCCGCGCTCGACACAATCAAGCGATGCAGCGATCCAGCCTGGGAGCATAGCTCAGCTGGGAGAGCATCTGCCTTACAAGCAGAGGGTCACAGGTTCGAGCCCTGTTGTTCCCACCAACTTCATACGGCGCGGTAGTTCAGTCGGTTAGAATGCCAGCCTGTCACGCTGGAGGTCGAGGGTTCGAGCCCCTTCCGCGTCGCCACTTTTATGCCTTGGTAGCTCAGTCGGTAGAGCAGTAGACTGAAAATCTACGTGTCGGTGGTTCGATTCCGCCCCAAGGCACCAGATATGCGGTAGTAGCTCAGTGGTAGAGTGCCACCTTGCCAAGGTGGATGTCGCGGGTCCGAATCCCGTCTACCGCTCCACAACGTGGAGCCCATGCAGAAGCGTGGGCATTCCTGTTTGGTGACATAGCCAAGTGGTAAGGCAAAGGTCTGCAAAACCTTGATTCCCCGGTTCAAATCCGGGTGTCACCTCCAGACAAAAAAGCAGCATCCGAAGGGATGTTGCTTTTTTGTCAATGAAATCCGTCCTGACGGACGGGTGAAATGCCGCTGCGCGGCGTGAAATTGCTCCGCAGTGAAATTCTGCTTCGCAGAGTGAAGGACGGATTTCATTTCACGTTGCGCGAAGCGAAACATTTCACCGTCCAAGGATGATTTCGCATTGCGAAGTAATAGTTCACTCCGTTAATGCTGCCGGGGATGGGCAGTTTTTTTTATCTGAATCATCTTGTCTCGCTTTGGGCGGTATGATAACATGAGGGCGAGAAGGCGAGCGCGCGTGAAGGAATGGATCGTGAAACTCTGGGCGGACGAGCGGGTGCGCACGGTTGTGATCAGCAGAGTGGAAGTAATGCTGATGTATGTGTTCCTGACGCTCTTTTCTGATGGGAATAGGATCGAGCGGGATGCTGTGCTGCTGGTCTGTTTGATCGGTGCGGGGCTGCTGTACACGGCGTGGGCGATGCTGTGTGCGAAGCGTCGGCTGTACACGCAGGCGGCGACGCTTTATTTGAATGTAGAATGTGGTATGTTTTTCTGTGTGCTCACACCCTGGATTTATACAGCGAATTTTACTGATGAAGTTCTGAGTGAGATGATTTACAAGCTGCTCCCGTTTTGCTTGCTGCTCCCGCGCTTGATCGGGTATATTGGGTATCGTAGGGCGCTTAAGGAGGCTGGCACGAAAGATCAGGCGCGGAATGGTCTGGGGAAGCTGATCGTTGTGGCTGGCGCGGTTTTTGCGCCGGTGATGGTCATTGTGGTCTCGGTAATGGGCGGACCTTCCGCACGGGAAGAAACATGGACGGCGCTGATGATTTTGCAGCGCGTGGGTGCGCTGATGCTGATCTATGTGCTGCGGGCGGTTTTTGAGCTTGCGCTGTGCAAGGGGAAGGCGCTGCGCAGGCTGGAATGGCAGGCGCTGGCGCTGCAGGATCTGGCACAGCTGTCATTTATCGCGTCGTGGCTCCTGTTAGGCTGGAGTGGTTTGGATCTGGCTGAGATGCTTTTGTTGTGGGTTTGGCTGCTGGGGACGGCGGCGGTACGGACGGTGGTGGGATGGAAAACCGGGTTCTGGAGGAAAGAGGCATAGAAAAAGGACGCTCCGAGGGTGGGGCGTCCTTTTTGTGGGTCAGTCGTCGATGATCTCCCAGGAGAGCATCTCGCGGTGGATGTCGAAGTCGTGGGTGGTGAGGCCCTGGTCGTCATACTCGACCTCGCCGCTCTGGCTGTCGTAGGGGTCGGCGCGCAGGAAGGCCTTGGGCGGGTCGAACTCCTGCTGGAAGTCGCGGTTGGCGACCATGCGGAAGGGGTCGAGGTTGCCAAAGTAGAAGTCGTGGCGCTCCTTGCAGCCCGCGCGGTAGGCGGAGCCGCCGAAGGAGCCGTCGCAGTAGAGCCAGCCGTAGGGGGCGACGTAGAAGCGCGCCCAGTCGTGGTTGCCGATGTCGCCGGGGCGGGTGTAGAGGCCGGCCTGCCACTGGGCGGGGATGCCGGCGCAGCGGCAGAGCGTGATGAAGGTGATGGCGTGCATGCCGCAGTCGCCGCGCTGGCCCGCCGCGAAGTACTCGGGGATGTTGGTCTTCATGAAATAGGGCGGGACGTAGCGGTAGACGGCGTTGGTGGTGCAGTAGTCGTAGAAGCGGCGCGCGATGAGCAGCGGGTTGGTCTCGTCGCCCTTGAGCTCGGCGCACAGCGCGCGGATGAAGGGCGTGAAGCGGATGTGCGGCAGCATCTCCTCGGTGTCGAAGGTGGGCTGCTCGGGCGAGACCTTGGCCGGGTCGGGATCGACGTAGGGCGCGTCGATGTCGTAGGTGAAGTCGGCGGTGAAGGTCATGCCGGGCTGGTAGATCTCCTCGAAATAGGCGGTGCGCTGCGGCTCGGCCTCATCGGCGATGTGCTTGGCGACGGGGGAGGTGACGATGGCGCTGCCGGGCGTGCACTGGCCGTCGCGCAGGGGCAGCGGCAGGTGGACGCGGATGCGCTGGCCGGGGCGCTGGGCGTGCTCGGCGATGGACAGCGTGGTGCGCAGGTGGTAGCGGTAGTGCGCGTGGCCGTCGCGCTTCATTTTGGCGATGACCTCGTTGAGCATGCGGGTGTTTTCATTGGAATCGGACAGCAGGGCGGGGTCCTTGAGGCGGCTGTGCAGCGCCGGGCGGGACTTGATGGCGTTCTCAAACGCGTTGTCCTTGAAGAACACGGCGCCGTCGATCAGTACCCAGTCCAGCGTGCCCTCGTCGCGCAGGGATTCCATTTCCTCGCGGGTAAAGCCCTCGATGGCGTCGGAAAGGCGGGTCAGCAGCGCCTGCTCGGGCACGGTGTAGGTGCGCGGGATCTCGTCGAGTATGCGCAGCTCAAAGCGCAGGCGCTCCTTGAGACACTCGGGCACCTTGGGGTCGGCCAGGCGGCGGTCGATCACGCGGCGCGCGCGGGACAGGTCGCCGGAATAGACCAGGCGCTCGACGTCCTCGGGCAGGGGGTAGGAAAGATAAGTCAGGTCCTTGACCATAAAGCACACCTCCGGGATGCGGATTTTCCCATTTATTGTACCACTTGCGGCGCGGCAAGTAAATCACTTGTGCGGGGGAGAATTTGCGGGTATAATGTGGGGAAGAAGGAAACGGCGGGGGATGAGCGGATGGAAAACTGGCGCATGGCGCTGCCGGAGGGCGCGATGGAGCTGCTGGGGCGGCTGCGGGCGGCGGGGCACGAGGGCTGGGCCGTGGGCGGCTGCGTGCGCGACGCGCTGCTGGGGCTGGAGCCGAAGGACTACGACCTGTGCACCGACGCGACGCCGGAGCAGATGCGGGCGGCGTTTGCCGGGCTGCGCGTGATCGAGACGGGCATTGCGCACGGCACGCTGACGGTGATCGCGGACGGGACGCCCTACGAGGTGACGACCTACCGCGTGGACGGCGCGTACACCGACCACAGACGGCCGGATTCGGTGGAATTCGTGCGCGAGGTGGAGCGCGACCTGATGCGGCGGGATTTTACCGTCAACGCGATGGCGTACAGTCCCGAGAAGGGGCTGCTCGACTGCTTTGGCGGGCGGGAGGATCTGCGAAACGGCGTGATCCGGTGCGTGGGCGAGCCTGGGGCGCGGTTTGACGAGGACGCGCTGCGCATCCTGCGGGCGCTGCGGTTTGCGGCGGTGTACGGCTTCACCGTGGAGGACGGCACGGCGCGGGCGGCGCGAGAGCGGAAGGGCAGCCTTGGGCTGGTGGCGCGGGAGCGCGTGACGGCGGAAATGAGCAAGCTGCTGTGCGGGCGGGCCGCGGAGCGCATCGTGTGCGAGTTTGGAGAGGTGATCGAGGCGGCGCTGGGCGCGCGGCTGCATGTGCGGGGGTTGGACGGCGTTCCGGCAGAGCTGCCGCTGCGGCTGGCGCACGCGTTGCAGTATGGCTCGGATGCGGAACGGGCGCTCAGCGCGCTGCGGCTGGACCGGGCGACGGAGCGGGCGGTGCGCGAGCTGATCGCGTCTGCGGACAGGGCGTGCCCGCAGGGGGACGCGGCGTGGCGGCATCTGCTGCACGAGCTGGGACAGGAGCGCGCGCTGCAGCTGGCGCGGTGGAAGGGCTGGCCGCTGGCGGGCGCGCGGGCGGTGCTGACGCGCGGGGACTGCTGGAGCCTGCGGCAGCTGGCGGTGACGGGCCGCGACCTGACGGAGATGGGCATGGAGCCGGGCCGGCAGGTGGGCTGCGCGCTGGAGGCGCTGCTGGAGGCCGTGATGGACGGCAGGGTGGAAAACGAACGCGGGGCGCTGCTGGCGCTTGCAAAAAAGCAGGCGGGCCGCGCGGGAAAGTGATTGTTTTGCGGGTGCGATTCTGCTATAATGAGACGTAGAAGGTCACAACAAAATAAGGAGGATGACCCAAACATGAAGGACCCGAAGTTTACGCAGCTGTATGATATGGCGAAAAAGGAGCTGCTGGAGGACATACTGCCCTTCTGGATGGAGCACGATGTGGACGAGGAGAACGGCGGCTTCTACGGCGTGGTGGACCGTCAGGGCAACCCGGTGGCGGGCGGCCCCAAGTGCCTGGTGCTCAACGCGCGCCTGGTGTGGACGTTTGCGTCGGCGTACCGGATCTTCAAGGAGGAGAAGTACCTCGTGCTGGCCAAGCGTGCCTACGACTACTTCTGCGAATACTTCCTGGACAAGCAGTACGGCGGCGCGTACTTCATGCTGGACGCCAAGGGCAACCCCATTGACGACACCAAGTTCGTGTACGGGCAGGCGTTTGCCATCTACGCGCTGAGCGAATACTGCCGCGCGACGGGCGACACGGCTGCGCGCGAAAAGGCGGTGGCCATCATGGAGCTGCTGGAGAAGCACGCCTACGATGCGGAGCATCCCGGTTATGTGGAGAAGCTGACGCGCGACTGGGTGTACGACCGCGCGATGCAGGTGTCCAACATCAACCCGGACGCGGCGTCCACCAAGACCATGAACACCCATCTGCACATGATCGAGGCCTATACCTGCCTGCTGCGCGTGCTGCCCACCGAGGCGCAGAAGGCCAAGGTGCGCGAGCATCTGAACATCATGCTGGACAAGGTGTATGACGACGACATCCATCACTTCAAGATGTTCTTCCGCGACGACTGGACGCCGACGGCGACCGACATCTCCTACGGCCACGACATCGAGGGCACCTGGCTTATGATGGAGACCGCGGAGGTGCTGGGCGAGAAGGACATGCTGGAGAAGGCCGAGCCGCGCTGCATCGACATGGCGGCGGCGTGCCTGGAGCAGGCGATCCTGCCCGACGGCTCCATGCTCTACGAGTACGACCCCGTGACGCGCCACATCAACACCAACCGCTCCTGGTGGGTGCAGGCCGAGACCGTGGTGGGCTTCCTCAACGCCTGGCAGCTGTCCGGCCAGCAGCGCTTCCTGGATGCGTCGCTGGAGTGCTTCAAATACATCGACACCTTCCTGGTGGATCACGAGTACGGCGAGTGGTTCACGATGCTGGGCAACAACGGCGAGGTGCTGCCCAACCAGCACTCCAAGATCGACGACTGGAAGTGCCCCTACCACAACGCGCGCATGTGCTTTGAGATCATCGAGCGCTACGAAAAGGCGTAATTTGCCGTAAAATGAACCGGGCTGCAGGCGTTCAGTACCTGCGGCCCGGTTTTTCTGTATGCAGAGCGTCAGAATTCCACGGGGGTGAAGGGGGTGGCCCAGAGGACGGGGATGGAGGTGCGGCGGCGGGCCTCGGCGAGGGCGGCCTCGCGCTTGGGCTCGTAGGTATGGGTGAGCATCAGGCGGCGGGCGCCGCTCTCGTTGGCGACGTCGGCGGCTTCGCGCGCGGAGGAGTGGCGGCAGACGGTGGCAAAGTCGTCCAGGGGGCCGGGGCCGTAGGAGCACTCGTGCACCAGCAGATCCACGCCGCGGAAGAAGGCGCCGTACTTGGCCTGGTAGTAGGTATCGCCCGTCAGGCCCACGGTGCGGCCGGTGGCTTTGTCCGTGATGCGGTAGCACAGGCCGGGCACGGCGTGGTCGGAATCGGTGCAGGCGATGGCGAAGTCGGGGTGGTCGAGTGCGCCGTCGCCGGAGAGCTCGATGATGTTGGGCAGGCGCTTGATCTCCGCCATGCGGTCGCGGCTGTCGTGGAACACGAAATCCAGCGTGCGCAGCACCTGGTCGCGGACGGTGGCGGCGGGACCGGCGATGGTCAGCAGGCCCAGGTCGCCCTTTTGGATGCGCCAGTACATCAGCAGCGACGCAAGGCCCATGCAGTGGTCGATGTGCATGTGGGTAAAGAGCACAGTGTCCATAGAGAGGGGGTCAATGTCGTGATCGAGCAGGTTCATCAGCAGCGCGGAGTTGCAGTCGATGAGCAGGCGGTCGCTGAGGGTGTAGCAGGAGTTGTCGTTGCCCTTGGTCTGCAGCCAGTCGGCAGAGCCCAAGGGGCGAAGGAAGGGTGCGGTCATGGGATGAGCCTCCTTTTCTGTGTTTTTCCATGACATAAGATAGCATATTTGCAAGCCGCGGTTCAATGCTCTTTTGATGCACAAACATGGCTTTTTGTTGGGGTGGCGGAGCGTTGCGCGCGGGTGGCGGGTGTGGTATAATCGGGGTGTCACCAGGACGGACAAGCGATGAATCATCGCAGCATACAAAAACATTTGGGAGGGCACAGGACCATGAAACAGGGCGCTGTATACACGGGCGAGCACCTGAGAGAGATCTCCTTCCCCATCGGGGGCATTGGAACGGGCAGCATCGGGCTTGCGGGCAACGGCAGGCTGACCGACTGGGAGATCGCCAACAGGCCCAACAAGGGCGGCGGAAACGGCCACAGCTTCTTTGCCGTAAAGGCGGAGAGGGACGGGAAATGCGTCGACGCGCGCGTGCTGCAGGGCGACTGCCCCAAGGACTTGATCGGGCAGTACATGCGGCAGAACTTCACGGGCTACGGCTACGGCCCGCGCAACGACACGCTGGCGGGCTTCCCGCACTTTGAGCAGTGCGCGTTCACCGGGCGGTTCCCCACGGCGGAGGTGGATTTTGCCGATCCGTCCTTCCCGGGCAGGGTGCGGCTGACGGCGTTCAACCCGTTCATTCCGCTCAACGAGGACGATTCCAGCCTGCCGGCGGCGTTCTTTGCGGTGACGTTCGCAAACGACACGGCGCAGGCGCTGGATTACACCGCGGCGCTGACCGTGCGCAACTGGTTTGAGAAGGGATCGCGCAACGAGAAAATCGAGGGCGGCGTGCTGCTGCGTCAGGAGGGCATTGCGGCGGACGAGCCGACATACGGCGAGCTGTGCGTGCTGACCGACGGGCAGGAGGCCAATGTGCAGTCCAACTGGTTCCGCGGCAAGTGGTACGACGGGCCGACGGTGTTCTGGAAGCAGTTTGTGGACGGCGCGCTGCCCGAGAGAACCTATGAAACGGCGGGCAGTTACGACCACGCGACGCTGGAGGCGCGGCTGCACCTGGAAGCGGGCGAGGAAAAGACCGTGCGCTTCGTGCTGAGCTGGTATTTCCCCAACAACTGCAATTACTGGGAGCCCCTGAAGGATGAGGCCGGCAGGGACGTCACCTGGAAGAATTACTATGCGGTGCTCTTCGGCGGTGCGCGGCAGGTGGCGGCGTATGCGCTGGAGCACTTTGGCGAGTTCTACGGCAAGACGGCGCAGTTCCGCGACGCGCTGTGGAGCGCGACGCTGCCCGAGGCGGCGGTGGAGGCTGCGGCAGACACGCTGTCCGTGCTCAAGAGCCCCACGGTGCTGCGGCTGGAGGATGGCTCCATCTATGGCTGGGAGGGCGTACACGAGCTTGCAGGCAGCTGTGAGGGCACCTGTGAGCACGTGTGGAACTACGCCTACGCGCTGTGCTATCTGTTCCCGCGGCTGGAGCGCTCCATGCGGCGGCTGGATTACCAGTACAATCTGCAGCCCAACGGCGCGATGCGGTTCCGTCTGACGTTGCCGCTGGGCCGCGAGGGCGGCTGGAACATGCCCTGCGTGGACGGGCAGATGGGCGGCGTGATCAAGACCTACCGCGACTGGAAGCTCAGCGGCGACGATGAATTCCTCAAGGAGCTGTGGCCCAGCGTCAAAAAGTCGCTGGAATTCGCGTGGAGCGCGGAGAACCCCTGCCGCTGGGATGCGGACAAGGACGGCGTGCTGGAGGGACGGCAGCATCACACGCTGGACATGGAGCTGTTCGGGCCGAGCTCGTGGCTGGAGGGCATGTATCTGGCGGCGCTCAAGGCGGGCGCGGAGATGGCGCAGCACCTGGGGCAGGAGGAGAGCGCAGAGGAGTATCTGGCGCTGTACGAAAAGGGCCGCGCGTTCCTGAACGAGGAGCTGTTCAACGGCAGGTATTACGATCAGAAGGTGAATCTGGGCGACAAGTCGATCCTGGAGAGCTACAGCGGCATCACCACGCTGGGCGGCGGCAGCATTGTGGCGGACTACTGGAACGACGAGGCCAAGGAGATCAAGTACCAGATCGGGCATGGCAGCGCGGAGGATCAGGCGCTGGCGCAGTGGCACGCCAATCTGTCGGGCTTGGGGCAGATCTTTGACCCGGAGAAGCTGGATAAGGCGGTACACAGCCTGTATCAATACAACTTTGTGCCCAAGATGCGCGATTTCTTCAACCCGTGCCGCGTGTTCTGCCTGGACGGCGAGGGCGGCACGATCATCTGCGCGTACCCGGAGGATGTGACGCCTCCGGCCATCCCGGTGTCCTACTGCCAGGAGACCATGCACGGCTTTGAATATGCTGCGGCGGGGCTGCTGATCCAGTGCGGCATGGTAGAGGAAGGCGAGCGCATGGTCAAGGCGGTGCGCGACCGTTATGCGGGCAACAACCGTAATCCCTTCAACGAGATCGAGTGCGGCAACAATTACGCGCGCTCCATGGCCAGCTACGCGCTGATCCCCATTTACTCGGGCTTTGCCTGCGACATGACGCGCGGGTATCTGGGCTTTGCGCCCATCAAGCCGGGCAATTTCCGCGCGCCGTTTGCGCTGGAGGGCGCCTGGGGCGTGGTGGAGACGAAAAAAGAGGCGCTGCGCCTGGAGGTAAAGGCGGGCGCGCTGAAGCTGCGGTCACTGGGGATGCACTTTGTGCCCAAAGCGGTGCGTGTGGACGGCGAGGACGTCGCGTTTACCGTTGCGGACGGCGAGGTCGTGCTTGTACAGCCGGTTTGTGCGGAAAAGGAGATCATTGCGGAGTAGGCGGGGCAGCGGCTGCGACGCAGAGTACTGAGAGATTTCTCGGCTTCGCTCGAAATCCGCGTACCTGTTGCGGCAAGGGCAAACCTGACAGCGCGCCGCACACACAAACGCCGCCACGTGGCAGGAAACACCCGTGCGGCGCCCCCGCCGGAGGCGGGCGTACCTGTTCCGGTTACTGCAGAAGTTTTGATGCGCCGCACACACAGACGCTGCCACATGGCAGGAAATACCTGTGCGGCGCCCCCCCGAAAGAAGGCCCCCTCCCGCCGGCGAAGCCGGCGGGAGGGGGCCTTCTTTCGGGGTTATCCGATCAATCCTTGATGACGGTCAGCTCGATGTAGCCGCCGCGGGTCTGGCCGGCGGGGAGCTCGAGCATGTTGGCGGTTTCGATGCCCTGCTCGTGCAGGTTGATGAAGTCGGTGGCGTTGGTCTGGTTCTCCAGGCAGAAGCCGGGGCGGTTAGCGGGGGTGTAGACCACCATGTTCTTGAACTCGTCGCTGGCGCGCAGCGCGAGGGTGAGACCCAGTTTCTCGTAGTGGATCAGCGCCTGCTTGGAGGAATCCAGGCCGGTGTAGACGTGGTCGATGAAGGCCTGGCTGACCTTGTGCTCGCTGAAGGCAAGGCCCTCCTCTTCCTTGGCGAACAAGCCCTTCTTCTTCTCCTTGGCGGCGGGGCGCAGGTCGAAGTCGCCCTCGACGGGCAGCAGGTTGCCGGTGGGCAGCATCTCAAAGGCCTCGTAGAGCTGATCCGCGGGGACGGTGATGGTGATGGAATCGGGATCGCCCATCTTGTCAAAGTAGGGATGGATGGCAAAGCCGTAGGGCAGCGTTTCCTC
>JAXEXP010000105.1:0-2414 GCA_034113365.1 Candidatus Spyradocola sp. | reverse complement strand
CGAAGGTCCGTCCGCCGGGCTGCGCAAAAAAAGGGCCGCAGCTGCGACCCTTTTGTATTATTCCGCTTTTCCCAGGTAGTAGAACGCCGTCAGCCCCATCTGCTCGGCGGGGCAGAAGCCCAGACTCTCGTAAAAGCCGTGCATCTCGGGCGTCTCGTCCGTCATCAGCACCTTCTGCCGCACGTCCGGATAGGCCTCCAGCAGCATCTCCGCCATCCTGCGGCCCACGCCCGCGCGCCGGTGCGCGTGTTCCACCAGGATGTCCTGTATGTAGAGTATGGTGCAGCCGTCGCCCACTGCGCGCAGCAGCCCGCACAGCTGGCCGTCCTCATAGGCGCACACCAGATAGAGCGACCGCTCCAGCGCCTGCATCAGCTGCTCGGGCTTTTCGGTGTATGCCAGCCAGCCCGCGTCGTTGTACAGCCGCAGCACCTGTCCCAGCTCCGGCACCTGTCCCACGATGTATTCCATGCGCGTCACTCCTCTCTGCTCTCCGGCTCGGGCAGCGCCGCTTCCTCCGGCTGCGCCTCCCCGGCCTGCTCGTCCTGCGCTTCTGCCGGCTCCTCGATCCCGGGCAGCCCCAGCCGCGCCAGCACTTCCTGCGCCTTGTTCGCCTCGCCCTCGCCTATGGGGATGGACACGATCTCGCCCGTGCGCCCGCCGCGCCTTGCGTAGAAGCTGTACTGAAAGCGCAGCTTCTCCCCGTCGCAGTCCGCGCCGCTCAGCTGCGCGCCGAAGGTGGAAAAGTCGTACAGCACGCCGCCGATCTTCAGCCCGTTTTCATAGACCGCGTCGCCGCAGTCAAACCGCGCGATCACCTTTTTCTGCATTCTGGCGGCATTGACCAGCCGCACCGCCGTCGCGAGCGCGATCAGCACCGTCACGGCCACCATCAGCCAGCCCAGCCAAGAAACGCCCGCCAGCCACGGCTGCACGATCAACGCAATGCCGATCAAAAGAAACAGCAGCCCCTTGAGCAGCTGCATATAGAGCGGCGACAGACTGTTTTTCACCTTTTTTGCCATCGTCCCGCACCTCCCAGCGCCTTTATCCATCCATTATAGCACAGAAGGCCCCCGGCGACAATCTCGCCGAAGGCCTCTTTGCCTGATTTGCGGTTTAGTCGAAGAACACGGGCTTGCCGGTTTCGGCCGAGGTGTAGATGGCCTCCAGGATCTTGGTGACCACGATGGCCTGCTCGGGCTTGGTGACCAGCGGCGCGTTGTCGTCCAGAACGTGGTTGATCCACATGCGCGCCTCGACGTCCGCAGCCTCCACCTTTTCGCCGTCAAAGAACGCCACGCCGCCCGCGCTCATGTCGGGCTCGGTGACGAACAGCTTGGAGTACTTCTCGCCGTTGATGCGCAGGCCGCCGTTCTTGCCCAGCATGTCCGCACCGCCCTTGTCGCCGCAGAGTATGGTCTTGGCCTCGTTGACGTCCAGCGAGTTGAGCGCCCAGCTGGCCTCCAGGTAGATGGTCGCGCCGTTCTTCATGCGCACAAAGCCGAACGCGGAGTCCTCCACGGTGAACTTCTCGGGATCCCAGGGGCCCCAGGCGTTGGCGGCGTTCTTGGTGTCCGCCAGCTTGCGGTACTTGGTGCCCACGACCATCTCGGGCTCGTAGTTGTTCATCATCCACAGCGTCAGATCCAGCGCATGGGTGCCGATGTCGATCAGCGGGCCGCCGCCCTGCTTCTCGGCGTCGAGGAACACGCCCCAGGTGGGCACGGCGCGCCTGCGGATGGCCTGCGCGCGGGCGTAGTAGATCTCGCCCAGATCGCCGTCCTCGCACGCCTGCTTGAGGTACATGCTGTCGGGGCGGAAGCGGCTCTGATAGCCGATGGTCAGCTTCTTGCCGGTGCGCTTGGCGGCGTCCACCATCTTCTGCGCCTCGGCGGTGTTGATGGCCATGGGCTTTTCGCACATGACGTGCTTGCCCGCCTCCAGCGCGTCCACGGTGATGTAGCTGTGGTCGCGGTTGGGGGTCAGCACGTGCACGACCTCGATGCTCTCATCCTTGAGCAGCTCCTTGTAGTCGGTGTAGACCTTGGCGTCCGGGGTGCCGTAGTCCGCGGCCGCCTTGACGGCGCGCTCCTCGACGATGTCGCAGAACGCGACCATCTCCACCTCGGGGATCTTGCGCAGCGCGGGCATGTGCTTGTTGTTGGCGATGCCGCCGCAGCCGATGATGCCGATGCGAACCTTTCTCATGTCAAAACATCCTCCTTCTAAGGGTGCGTTTTTTCACTCCCCATTTTACACCCAAACCCCGCCCGTGGCAATACACCAGTTTTACGGCAGCGGGTACAAATCATAACCACCGGCTTAGCCGGTGGTTAGCCTGTCGACAAAGTCGACAGGCTCGAAAAAGATGAAACCTCATCTTTTTCGAATTGCAGAAAAATTCGCGCACG
>JAXEXP010000104.1:0-55438 GCA_034113365.1 Candidatus Spyradocola sp. | reverse complement strand
TCCCTCAACCGACCTAAAATCATCTTGCGGCAGAGAGAAAAATTCTACTATTTTTTATGCTTTTTTGGCGATCCAGCCGCCCATACGGCTGGCGCAGGGCGTGCGGATGCACAGCGGTTCGCCCTGCCCGTCGGTGAGTTTTCCCACCCGCAGGGGCCTGTTTTTGCCGTCCCAGCAGGAGAGAAAACCCGCCGGAGATACCAGCCAGATGCGCCGGATGCGGCCCATGGACGGCACGCAAACGTCGCCCAGAGCGCTGATTTTGCCCCGCGCATCGCGCTCGCCCGAGAACACCTCGCCCGCGTGGCAGCAGCAGCGCGGATGCGTGTGCGCCAGCACCGTTTGCTCCCAAAACAGGCTGCAAAACGCGACGATCACCGCCTGAAAAATAACATTATTGTGGAATCCGCGGCGCATTTTGCCCAGTCGATAGCCGCCTTTTCGGCGCACGATCGCGGCGCAGCGCTCGCATCCATCCCGCTCCGTCAGCGGCATCGCTGTCCGCCCGAATGCCTCTACCGCCGCAAGTTCGGTATCAAAAAGCGCCTTTTTCATCCCAAATCCCTCGCTTTCTCTGCCCTGATGATACCACAGCAGGGGTGCATTGTGTTGACAGAGTTCACATTCACATGTTAAAATGAGGTAAATTACCGAAAGGAGCGCTGTCCATGCGACGCATCAACTGCGCCTACAAGCCCTTCCTCGTCTGCTGACCGCGTGGAGTGAACCAAAGCGATAGGCGGAATGAACCCCGCCTGGTTTTGTGCGCCCTCCCGCGGTCTTTTGTGGTCAAATGCACAGAAAATGACGAGGGAGGGACTTTTTATGTTCAAGGGACTTGCGTTTTTTATCCGAAACGGGTGGAAGTATGACAAGCGGTATGTGCTATGGGGCGTGCTGCGGCAGCTGGTCGACAGCGGCGCGGCCATTGCGCTGGTGCTGCTGCCCGGCGCGCTGCTGGACGAGCTGCTGGGTGCGCGGCGCATGGCATGGTTCGGGCTGTACGCGTTGCTGTTTGCGGGAACCGCGGCGCTGGCGGCTGCGGCGCACGCATACCTTGCCAACGACGGCTTCAAGCGGCGGTGCAGCGTGAACGCTCAGTTCGATGCGCAGCTGCACAAACGGCTTGCAAACGCTGATTTGTGCTGTCTGGAGAGCTCTATTTTTCAGGATATGCAGAAAAAAGCTGTGAAGTTTCTCTATTGCGACTGGCATGGCTTTGGTTATCTGCTGGACTGCGCGCTGGACATCGTGGGGCAGTGCATTGCTCTGGCGGGATATGCGGCGGTGTTGGCGTCGGTGCAGCCGCTGGTGTTGGCGCTGCTGATCGGCATGGCCGGAGCCGCGTACTTCGCGCAAACGCGCGCCAAGCGCAGGGCGGTGGAACTGTCTATGCAGGTGACGCGGGATCAACGGCGGACGGCGTACTTTGGCGGGCTGTTCGAGGACACGCGGTGTGCAAAGGAGATCCGGGTGGGCGGCGCAGGCGCGTGGCTGCTGGCGTGCGAGAGGCGGTTTATGCGCCGTGCGGTGAGCGCCATCGGGGAGACGAACCGGGCGTATATGCGTGCGGGATTCATCGGTGCGGCGGCGGATTTTGTACAGCGCGCCGCGATCTGCGCAACGCTTGCGGTACGTGCGGGGCGGGGGCTGCTCACGGCGGGCGCGTTCACCATGCAGCTGAGCGCCGTGACGGCGTTTGCGGCCGGCATGCACCGCGCGCTGGAGAGCGTCGCGGAGATCCGTGCATACGACGCGTATTACGACGCGCTGGACGAGTATCTGCAGATCCCGGCGCGTTTGCGCGGGGGAAAGCGCTTGCCCGTACCGGAGGGGGCGCATCGCATCGCGTTTGAGCGCGTATCCTTTCGCTATCCGGGGCAGGAGAAGTGGGCGCTGCAGGAGGTCAGTCTGGTGCTGGAACCGGGCATGCGTCTGATGCTGGTCGGGGAGAACGGCGCGGGAAAGACCACGCTGATCAAGCTGCTGACCCGGCTGTATGCGCCGACGCAGGGGCGGATCCTGCTGGACGGCGTGGACATCGCCGACTTGGACGCCGACGCCTACTGGGCGCTTTTTGCGACGGTGTTTCAGGATTTTCAGCTGTTTGAGCTGCCGCTGCGGGACAATCTGACGCTGGGACGGCAAGTGCCGGAGGAAAGGCTGGTCGAGGCGTTGGAGAACGTGGGGCTTGGGCCGCGGCTCCGCACGCTGCCGCAGGGATTGGACACTTACGTTGGGCGCGAGTTTTCGGAAGGGGGATTCCAGCCCTCGGGAGGGGAGGCGCAGAAGCTGGCGCTGGCAAGGGCGCTGTGCAGGGAGACACCCATCGCCGTGCTGGACGAGCCGACGGCGGCGCTGGACCCGCGCGCGGAGCAGGAGATGTTTGCGCAGTTCGAGGCGCTGGTGCGTGGCAGGACGGCGGTGTTCATCTCGCACAGGCTGTCCAGCGCGCGGTTCTGCGATAAAATCGCGGTGTTGGACGGAGGACGGTTGGTGCAGACGGGGTCGCATGAGGAGCTGATGCGCGAGGGCGGCGTCTATCGGGAATTGTTTGAGATGCAGGCGAGGAATTACCGGGAATAGAAGCGACCTCCCTGTCCGTGGACGGCGGGCAGGGAGGGTTTTGCTAGGTTTCGGGGCGGTAGTATTGGGCCTGGGCGTGCCAGAGGCGGGCGTAGAGACCGCCCGAGGCGAGGAGGTCGGCGTGGGAGCCGCGCTGGACGATGCGGCCGTCCTCAAAGACGGCGATGTCGCTGCAGAAGCGGCAGGAGGAGAGGCGGTGGGAGATGTAGAGCGCGGTGCGGCAGCCCACGATGGCGTCGAAGCGGGCGTAGACGTCGGCCTCGGCGATGGGATCCAGGGCGGCGGTGGGCTCGTCGAGCACGATGAAGGGGGCGTCCTTGTAGAGGGCGCGGGCCAGCGCGATCTTCTGCGCCTCGCCGCCGGAGATCTCCACGCCGTCCTGGGAGAAATCCTGGTAGAGCGGGGTGGACAGGCCCTGGAGCAGGGTGTCCAGGCGGGGGCCGAAGCCGGATTTGCGCAGGGCGTCGCGGGCTTTGGGGGCATCTACGTCAGCGCTGGCGGCGACGTTTTGGCCCAACGGGAAGGAGAGCAGCTTGAAGTCCTGAAACACCACCGAGAACAGGCTGCGGTACTCGGTTAGGTCGTATTTGCGGACGTCGATGCCGTTGAGGGTGATGAGGCCCTCGGTGGGGTCGTAGAGGCGGGTGAGGAGCTTGACCAGCGTGGTCTTGCCCGAGCCGTTGAGGCCCACGACGGCCAGGCGCTCGCCGATGCGCAGGCGCAGGCTGACGTGGCGCAGCGCCCAGTTCTGCTGGCCGGGGTAGCGGAAGGAGACGTCGCGCAGCTCCAGCTCGTACTCGTTGTCGTCGCGCTTTTCCACGGGGAGGGTGCCGTTAAGCTGGGCGTTTGGCAGCTCGAGGTAGTCGAGGGCGGGCTGGATGCGGCCCAGCGTGAAGTCCGCGCCGGCGAGGCTGGCGGTCAGCGCGCGCGCAGCGGTGCCAAAGCGGCTGACCGCGCCCGCGAACAGCACCACCTGGCCCGCGGTGATGCGGTCGAGCAGGGCAAGAACGGCGGCGAGCACGTAGCCTGCGCCCAGCACGACGGCGTTTACGCCCTCCTGCAGCGCGCCCACCTTGCTTTCAACATGGATCAGGTCGTGGCCGAGTGTTTGAGATATGCCCTTGTAGTTGCCTTGGATGAAGCTGCCAAAGAGCGGGGCGGCGCGGTAGATGCGCACGTCCTTGCCGGTGCGGTAGCTCGCGCCCGTCTCGTAGAGCAGGTGGAACAGTATGCTCATCTTGGGGCTGGCGGCGTTCATGGTGCGCTCGGCGTCCTTGCGCCAGCGGCCGTGCAGGCGGCTGACGAGGGCCAGGAATGCGCCGATGAGCAGCAGGTAGGCGGCGGTGCCCGGCCATGCGCGGCCGGAGCGCACCAGCAGATAGAGCAGCAGCGCGGCGCTGAGCAGCAGCTCGCAGCACTGGGAGAGGAGGTTCGTCAGCAGGTCGACGACGCCGAGGAAGCCGTAGCCCCAGTGCGTGCTGGCGGCCATGTCGGTGCGCAGGCGGCGCGTTTCGGGGTCGTCGAGCAGCGCGTAGTCCATGGTGAGCGTCTTTTCGGGGGCTTTGAAGCGGAAGGCGCGGCCCATGCGCTCGCGGGAGATGGACAGGCGGCGGGTGAGCAGCGCGGCGGTGAGGCCGGTGAGGAACAGCGCGGCAAGCAGCAGCATCGCGCGGGAAAACAGCTCGGGGAAGGGCTGGCGAGCGGTCAGGCCGTCGAGCACGAGCGAGGTCAGCCACAAGGCGCCAAAGGGCGACAGGGCCGTCAGCAGCGATTTGAGCAGGCTCAGCGGGAGGTAGGCGCGGTCCAGCTCCCGGATGATGTGCAGTGCGCGGATCAGATTGTGCTTCACAGCGTTTCGCCCCCTTCCTTGTAGTAGCGGCTCTGCACCTCGTACATGCGCGCGTAGCCGCCGGAGAGCGCCATCAGCTCGTCGTGCGTGCCGCTTTCGGCGATGCGGCCGTCCTGCAGGAACAGGATGCGGTCGCAAAAGCGCGTGCTCGCCAGGCGATGCGAGATGAAAACCGAGGTCTTGTCGCGGCTGAGCGCGAAGTATTGCTGGTATTGGGCGGACTCGGCGATGGGATCGAGGGCGGCGGTGGGCTCGTCGAGCAGCAGCAGGCGGCCGTCCTTGTACAGCGCGCGGGCGAGCAGCAGCTTCTGGGCTTCGCCGCCGGAGAGCTGGATGCCGTCGGGGCGGACGACGCGGGTGATGCAGGTGTCGATGCCGTGCGGCTCCTCGAGGATGCGCTCGTATAGGCCGGCTTTTTGGAGACATTCGGCCACGCGGGCGCGGTCGAGCACGTCGGCGCGCTGCATGGAGACGTTCTCCGCGACTGAGAAGGGGAGGAGCAGCACGTCCTGGAATACGGCGGAGACGGCGTCCAGCAGGGAATCGGGGGAGAGGGCGGCAGTGTCGACGCCGCCGATGCGGATGGAGCCGGAGGTGGGGGCGTAGAAGCCGCACAGCAGCTTGACCAGCGTGGTCTTGCCCGCGCCGTTGACGCCCACCAGCGCGATCTTTTCGCCCGGCTGGATGGTGAAGGTCAGGTGCGAGAGCGTGGGGCGGTCCGCGCCGGGGTAGGTGAAGCTGACGTCGTCGAACTCGATGGAGAGGGGGCCTTCGGGCAGCGGGAGCGTGCCGTGGGGGGCGTCGTCGGGCGTGAAGTCCTCGAAGGCGCGGGAGTCGGAGAGGCGGCGGCTGTTCTGCAGCAGCTCGGTCAGCTGGGTGACGATGCCCGTGACCCACTGGGAAAAGCCCGCGATGAGGCCGGCGTAGAGCACCACGTCGGGCAGGGGCAGCTCGCCGCGCAGCGCCTTTGCGATGAGATAGGCGTAGGCGAGGCCGTCGCGCGCCAGCTGCACCAGCAGATTGACCAGCGCAGAGGCAAAGGCGTGGTTCTGCATGCGCCTGTCCCAGGCGGAGCGCTGTTTCAGGTATTCGTCGCGGACGTCGATGAGCCATTTTTCCATGGCGTAGAGGCGCACGTCCTTGCCCAGCGCGGGCTCCTGCGACTGGACGCGGATGTATTCCAGCTTTTTGTCGATGTCCGTCCAGAGGGGCTTGCTGCGGCGCTCGAAGCGGGCCTGCAGCCACGGGCTGACGATGGTCAGCAGCGAGGAGGCGGCAAGCAGCGCGATGACGGCGGGGCTGAGCCGCGCCAGCACGCTTGTGTACAGCGAAAAGCCCAGCAGGCCGGCCAGCAGCCCGGAGACGGCCTTGAGCATTTTGGTGGAGCTGGACCAGTCGCCCGCGTCCATGTCGGAGAAGGCCATGCGGTAGAGCATCTGGCCGCGGGCGGACTCGATGCTGCGGTAGGGGCAGGTCAGGCTGCCCAGAAACAGCTCTTGCATCCACTCGATGCGCACGTTGTTGACGAGCCAATAGCACGCGCCCGCAGCGCCGTGGGCGGCATAGGCTGCGGCCATGGCCAGCGTCAGCAGCGCGAGCAGGCCCGCTGCACGCCCGGCTGCTGCGCCGTCCGCAATCAGCTGCAGCGCGGCCTTGGGCAGGTAGGCGGCTAACAGCGGCAGCGCCGCCTCCAGCAGTGCGCAGAGCAGCAGCGTGGGGAGCAGGGCGGGGCTGCTGCGGTGGCTGCGGCGCAGCAGGTAGGTCAGGTTATCCCAAAGGCTGTGGTCGGATCGGGGCTTCAAGGCGCATCCCTCCTTGCGTTTTGCTGGGGTCAGCATAGCACGGCGCGGCGATTTTGTGTGAAAAAAAGCGCGAGTGGTCGTTCCACGCGCGCGAGTGGTCAGCGGCAGGCGATGAATGACAAAATGTGAGCAGTATTTCCTCAAAGTGTTTCTGGAATAGGCACGTGGTGCGATCCGGTGCGTTTGAGGGGACTGGCGTTTGGCGGACACTTCTTCAGCGGCCTGTGGGCGACAGTTTATTCCGCACCGCACCGCCGTTCCTGTTGGCTGGAGGCAGAGAGATTGGACGCGGTAGATTTCGAGCGAAGTCGAGAAATCTCTCAGTACTCTGGATGGAGGAGATGGGGTTTGAGCAGACCAATTTCCGCCTGTGGATATATCATTTTTTATTATTCACCAGCGAAGCGACTTCAATCTTCACTATTCACTGGTTTATCTATAGGGGGAGCAGGATCTCGGTGGCGAACACGCCCTCCTCGCTCTGGCGGTTGACGCTGCCGCCGTATTTGTGCACGATGCGGTCCACGCGGGCAAGGCCCAGGCCGTGCATGCCGGGCTTTGCGGTGAGGTAGCGGCCCGCCACGGGGCGCGGCCTGCCCCGGCAGGCGTTGGTGACGTTCAGGTACAGCTGGCCCTTGAGCGTGCCCAGGTACAGGCGCACGAAGCGCTGCTGCGGGTCGGTCAGCTTTTCACAGGCCTCGGCGGCGTTGTCCAGCAGGTTGCCCAGTACGGCGCACAGGTCGGTCTCGGACACGGTGAGGCGCTCGGGAGCGGAGGCCTTGGCATGGACGGCGACGCCGCGGCTCTTGAGCAGCGAGAGCTTGCTGGAGAGGATGGCGTCGACGGTGACGTTGCCGCTTTTGACCAGCGTGTCGATGCCGTCCAGGTCGCCGCATAGCTCCTTTAGGTAGGGGGCGATGCGGTCGTACTGGGCGAGGGAGACGTAGGCCTGCAGCGTTTGGATGTGGTTGTGGTAGTCGTGCCGCCAGCCGCGCATTTGGGCGTAGAGGTTGCGCACCTCGGCGATGTGCTGCTCCATCAGCTGCATCTGGCAGGCGGCGGCGCGCTTGTCGGCTGCGCGGCGGATGAGGGCGGGTAGCAGCAGGCACAGCGCCAGCACGGCGGCGGCCAGCGCGCAGCACAGAACGATGAGCAGGGTCTGCATGGGTCAGTCCTCCCGGCGGTAAAAGTCGATGAAGGCGCGGCGGAAGGCTTCGCTCAGCCGCCGCGACAGGGGCAGGCGCTCGCCGCCGTCCATCTCCACCTCAGTGCGCGCGATCTGGTGGACGCAGCGCAGGCTGACCAGGTAGGAGCGGTGGCAGTGCACAAAGGAGGCGGGCAGCTGGGCCTCGGCGTCGCGCATGGACAGGTGCAGCGTGCGGTCGGCGCCGTCGGTGAGGCGCACGCGCAGGGTGTGGCCCATGGCCTCGACGAACGCGATGCGCTGCGCAGGGATGCGCAGCAGGCCGTCGGGGCCGGGGCCGGTCAGCGAGGGCTGCGGGGCGGAGGCGCGGGCGGCGGCCTTGTCCAGCACGGCAAAGAGGCGCGCTTCGTCCACGGGCTTGAGCAGGTAGTGCAGCGCGTCCACGTCGTAGCCCTCGGCCATGTGCTCGGGCGCGCCGGTGATGAAGATGAGCTGCATGGGGTCGCCCCGGCCGCGGATGGCGCGGGCGAGCTCCAGGCCGGACATGCCGGGCATCTGGATGTCCAGCAGCGCGGCGTCGGCGCACAGGCCGCCCTCCAGGTCGAACCAGAGCGCCTGGGCGCTGGCGTAGGCGGACAGCTCGGCGTCCATGCTGCGCGCATCGGCCCAGCGGCGCACCGTGCGCAGCAGCGCCTGCGCCTGCGCGGCCTCGTCCTCACAGATGATGATGCGCATGCCCGTCCCTCCCGCTGTATTTTCGTTGAACCCATTGTAGCACCCCGTTTGGCGGTGGTCAATCGCGCGGGGGTGTGGTATAATGGCAAAAAACGCAGGGGAAGCACGGAAAAATGATCCGCAACGTGGTATTTGACATGGGAAATGTGCTGCTGGACTTTGCGCCGGAGCGGTATTTGAGAAATTTTGTGGAAGAGGAGGGCGACCGGGCGCTGCTGCGCAGGGAGCTGTTCGGCAGCGTGGAATGGGTGATGACGGATCACGGCGCGCTGGACGACGAGGGGCTGTGCGCGGCGGTGTGCGGGCGGGTGCCCGAGCGGCTGCACGGCACGGTGCGGCGCATCCTTGCGCACTGGTACGAGGACATGCCCGCGTATCCCGGCGTGGAGGCGCTGATCGGTCGGCTGCTGGCGCAGGGATACCGGCTGTATGTGCTGTCCAACGTCAGCTCGCATTATGACGTGATGCGGCGGGGCATCCCGCACATCGGGGAATTTGCCGGGGAGTTCACCTCCTGCAAGGCGCATTTGCTCAAGCCGGAGCCGGCGATCTTTGCGGCGTTCTGCGAGAAATTCGGGCTCAAGCCGGAGGAGTGCCTGTTCATCGACGACCAGAAGATCAATGTCTATGGCGCGATGCGCGTGGGGATGCAGGGGCTGGTGTATTACGGCAGGCCGGAGGACGTGGAGCGCAGGCTGGAGGAATTGAATCGATAAAAAAGCTCCGGATACCCGAAAAAATGGGGTGTCCGGAGCCTTTTTTTATCTGGGATCAGGCAAAGATGATGAAAATGCCGGCCAAGATGCCGATGATGGCGGCGAAGGAGGGCATTTTGGAGCGCCACATCAGGATGGACTCGGGCAGCAGCTCGCCAAAGACCACGTAGAGCATGGCGCCGCTGGCAAAGGCGAGGGAGAGGGTGTGCCACAGCGGGCCCATGGAGCCCAGCCAGTAGCCCAGCAGCGCGCCGATGACGGTGGGCAGGCCGGAGAGCGCGGTGACGCACACGGCGCGCACGCGGCCCATGCCGCCCGCGATCAGCGGCACGGCGACGGCCATGCCCTCGGGGATGTTGTGCAGGCCGATGACCACGGCGATCAGGAAGCCGCCGCCCGTGAACAGGCCGGTGACGTCCGCGCCGGCGTAGGCCGAGCCGATGACCATGCCCTCGGGCAGGTTGTGCAGCGCGATGGCCGCGGCCATGATGATGCCCGCCACGAACAGGTTGTTGTGCTCCTTTTTGTGCTCCTCGAAGTGGTCGCTGTGGATCAGCTCGTCCAGATCGTCGGCGGTCTTGGGGTGATCGGGGTCGATGTGCTCCACCTCGTGGTTGGTGTTCTGGTCGATGAGGTGGTTGAGCAGCGCCACCACCGCGTAGCCCAGCGCGATGCCCAGCAGCGACCAGGCGACGCTGCCTGCAAGCTCCGGCTCGTGCAGCGCGTCGGAGAGCAGGTCGAAGCACACCACGGCCAGCATCACGCCGGCGGCAAAGCTGAGCAGGAGGCTGACGATGCGCTTGGAATCCTTCCGGATGAAGGCGCTGACCAGGCCGCCCAGGCCCGTGCCGCCCACGCCGGAGATCAGGGTGATGAGCATCACCCATACCAGGGTATTCATGGAAATGATCCGCTTCCTTTCCTGTCTGTATCTGAAGCAGAGTTAGTATAGCACAACTTTGTGTGGGCGGCAACGCTTTCGGCGGGCATTATGCCGATTTTACGCGATTGACACAATGGGTGGGATTGGCCTATACTGTGGGGGAAATGATGCGCGCTATATTCATAAGCGATGGGAGGAGAGTGCATGGAGGGCCTGAAAAAGCTGGGCACGGGGCGCACGGCGGAGGCGTTTTTGACGCCGGAGGGGCGCGTGCTGAAGCTGTTCTACGCGGGGTATCCAAAGGATAGCGTGGAAAAGGAGCTGCGCAACGCCGGGATGGTGAACGCGCTGGGGGTTCCCGCGCCGCGGTGCTTCGGCAGCGTCGAAATGGACGGGCGCGTGGGCATCGTCTACGAGCGCGCGGCGGGGGAGAGCCTGCTGAGCGTGCTGCTGCGCACCGGCGATGCGGAAGGCTGCGCGCGGGTGATGGCGGAGCTGCACGGGAAGCTGCTGGCGTGCGAGCTGCCCGGGGAGGCGATGGACACGCGGGAGTTTCTGCGGCGGGAGATTCAGTGGAATCGGAAGCTGCCGGAGGAGAAGAAGGCGGAGGCGCTGGCGCATTTGGATGCGCTGCCGGGCGGGAACGCGCTTTGTCATGGGGATTTTCACCCGGACAACGTGCTGGTGGACGGAGAAAAGGCGATGGTGATCGACTGGATGAACCTGAGCCGAGGGAATGCGATGTGTGACATTGCGCAGACGTGGTTTCTGCTGGCGTGCAGCCCTTTGCCGCCGGATGTGCAGGATGCGGAAGGGTTTTCGCAGATGCGCGGGAAGTTGGCGGACGCGTACCTCAGGCACATGGGCGTGGAGAAGGCGCAGCTGGCAGACTGGCTGCCCGTGATAAAAGCCGCGCGTTTTGGTTGACCGGAGCGGGTCGGCGCGATATAATGTAAGCAGTTACATCAAAACCTTTATACGGAAACTGGAATGACATACAGGAGGGTGCGCGTTATGGCAAAGGTTCGTCTGGGCATCATCGGCGCGGGCAACATGGGCTCGGGCCACATCAACAACTATTTGAAGGGGCTGCTGCCCGAGATCGAGATCACTGCGGTGGCGGATCGCAGGCAGGAGCGGCGCGACTGGGCAAGAAGTGCGCTGGGCGAGGGCGTCGTCATCTATGAAGAGGGCAGCGATCTGATCGCAAACGGCCCGGTGGACGCCATTCTCATCGCGGTGCCGCACTATCAGCACCCGGGGCTGGCCATCGAGGGGTTCCATCACGGCAAGCACGTGATGTGCGAAAAGCCTGCGGGCGTCTACACCAAGCAGGTGCGCGAGATGAACGCCGAGGCCGACAAGTGCGACCGGGTGTTTGGCATGATGTTCAACCAGCGCACCAACTGCGTCTACCGCAAGATCAAGGAAATGATCGACGGCGGCGAGCTGGGACAGCTCAAGCGCGTCAACTGGATCATCACGGACTGGTACCGCACGCAGTTCTACTATGACTCGGGCGCTTGGCGCGCCACCTGGGACGGCGAGGGCGGCGGCGTGCTGCTCAACCAGTGCCCGCATCAGCTGGACCTGGTGCAGTGGCTGTGCGGCATGCCCGTGCGCGTGCGCGCCTTCCTGCACGAGGGCAAGTGGCACGACATCGAGGTGGAGGACGACGTGACGGCGTACATGGAGTACGCAAACGGCGCCACCGGCGTGTTCATCACCACCACGGGCGACGCGCCCGGCACCAACCGGCTGGAAATCAGCGGCGAGATGGGCAAGATCGTCTGCGAAAACGACGAGATCACCTTCTTTAAGAATGCGGTGTCCGACCGCGAGTTCAGCAAGACCGCGCAGGAGGGCTTTGCCAAGCCTGCGTGCGAGGCGATCAAGGTGGAGACCGACGGCCGGAACCTGCAGCACGTGGACGTGCTCAACGCGTTTGCCGGGGCCATCCTGCGCGGCGAGAAGCTGGTGGCGGACGGCCGCGAGGGCATCAACGGCCTGACGCTGTCCAACGCGATGCACCTGTCCAGCTGGCTGGACAAGACCGTGGACATCCCCTTTGACGAGGAGCTGTACCTGGCCGAGCTCAACAAGCGCCGCGCCACATCCCGCGCCAAGGAGGACAAGGGCGTCACCCTCAACACCGAGGGCTCTTACTGATCAATTCTGAAAAACGAAAAGGCCGAGAAGGAGTTCCCGGCCTTTTTTGGCGACGGAGCGTGCACAGATGGATAAGAAAGTGGTATATCTCTACTCCCGGTATGTGGAGAATGTGAGGAAGGCGCCAGAAAGCGGCGCGGTATGCGTGGACGAGCTGACGGCGGGCGATCTCGCGGGGGCGTATGCAGCGGTATACCTGCCCGGCGTGTACTACAACGATGCGACGTTTGGGGTGATCTGCGATTACTATAAGAACGGCGGCGTGCTCGTGCTGCCCGGCACAAAGCCGCTGAGCCAGCCCTACGCGGTGCGCGGCGGCGCGGCGGTGCTGGGCACGCAGAGCGTGGCGGCGCTGCGCGCGCTGGGGCCCGTGGAGCAGCATGTGCCCAACGGAAAGCTGGACGCGGGCTGCCGGGCGAACGTGGAGGACGAGGCCTTTGCGCCGCTTGAGAAGGCGGTGGCGGACGGCGCGTTTGACGGGCTGAAGGAGACTTGGAGCCTGCATTACAACCTGGCGCGGACGGAAAAGGATCAGTACGGAGAGTATTTGCAGGACGCGAAGCTGGACGTGGCGGTGCGCGTGCGCAATGCGGAGGGGCGGTGCATCGCCGCGCCGGTGACGCGCGTGACGCACCGCAGCGAGGGCTGCCTGTACCTGCTGAACTTTGCGCCGGAGAAAGCGGATTATTATGAAGCCGGGGCGGGGCGCGAGCTGCTGGAGGCTGTGGTGGAATGCGCGCTGCGGCCGCGCGTGCGCGTGCGGTTTGAGCCGGTGTATGCGAGATACCTGCCCGGGGAGGCGGCGGCGCTGCGCGTGGAGGTGCTGCGGCTGGCCGACCCGGAGGCGGAGCTGACCGCGGAAGTGGTGCTCAAGGACGCGCAGACGGGCGAGGTGAAGGCCGCATTCCCCGTGGCGGCGGACGGGCAGTGCCGGGAGGCTGCGCTGGGCGAGCTTGCCGAGGGGCAGTATACTGCGCAGCTGCGCGTTTGCTGGCAGGGGGAGTGCATTGAGGCGCGCGAGACGGGATTCTTTGTGATCTCGGACGAGGAGCTGCTGGCGCGCGTGCGGCGGTATCCGCGCATCACGCTGGACACGGGCAAGACGGCGGATTTCTTCATGCAGGACGGGCAGCTGTTTGCGATGCACGGCACGACGCACTTTGTGACGGACGTCTACCGCGACTGCTTCCTGCACTTCAACGCCGCGCAGTGCGAGAAGGATCTGAAGGCGCTGCACGCGGAGGGCTTCAACATCCTGCGCTCGGGCAACTGGCGGCTGGCGCTGGAGTTCTACGGGCCGGACGGGCTGTGCAGCACGGCGGCGCTGCGCGCGCTGGACGCGTACTTCCTGCTGGCGGCGGAGAACGGGTTTACGGTGCAGTACGTGCTGGGGTCGGCGGTGCTCAACGACTGGGATCGCAGCAAGGATCCGCTGCACAACCCGGAGATCCGCGAAAAGGTGATGAACGTGATGCGCACCTTCACGGCGCGGTATGCGGACTTTACCAATGTTCAGCTGGACATACTCAACGAGCCGTCCTATTCCTGGCGCGGCGCGTGGACGCTGGGGCGGCCTTCGCTGGATCCGCACGAGAAGGAGCACTGGGGCCAGTGGCTGGAGAAGAAATATGGCGGCGACATCACGGCGCTGCACGACGCCTGGCGCGTGACGCCCGCTCAGGTGCCGGACTTTGCGTCGGCGCAGCTGCCTGAGAACGCGGACTTTGACCGGTATGTGGCGCGGACGGAGACTGACCTGAACTACTGCCGCGTGACGGATTTCTTCCGGTTTGCGCGGGAATCGTACAGCGGCTGGGTGAAGGGGATCCGCGACATCGCGCGGGTCAATGCGCCCGAGATGGTGGTGATGATGGGGCGCGACGAGTCCATCCGCATCCCGTCGCAGCAGGACGAGATCGCCGCGGGCAATCTGGACTTCGTCAACTGGCATCAGTGGGGCACGAACTCCATTTCGTTCATGGAATACTACCTCAACAAGGTGCGCGGGGTGCCCTGCTGCGGGCAGGAGCTGGGCGTCTACCAGCAGGAGGACGGACGTGGCTTCAAGACGCTGAGCGACGAGCGGCGCGCGGCGGTGCTGGAGAAGAAGCTGCTGTACGCGTTCGGCAACTGGCTGCAGTGGCAGGCGCAGGACGACCCGTATCTGACCTTCATCTGCGAGACGTCGCTGGGGATGTGCCGCGCGGACGGCACCGAGACGCCGTCGCTGCGCGTGGGGCGCGTGCTGGCGCAGCAGGAAGAAAAAATGCGCGCCCATCTGATGGGGCGCGACGAGAACGCGATCCAGTGCCTGACGGTGCATCCGACGTACTATCACTTCTCGATGTGCAACGCGATGGCGGTACAGGGCGTGCGCAGTCATGCGCTGACGCTGCACTACCGCGTCAAGGAGCAGAGCGACCTGGTGCTGGAGCACCTGTTTACCGAGGAGAACCGCAGCATGTGGGGCAACCCCAAGCTGATCTTCGTGCCGTGCGCGCAGGTGATGGCGCAGGGCACCTGGGAGCTGCTGCGCAGGCTGATGGAGCAGGGCGCCACCGTGGCGCTGTCGGGCGCGCCCGAGCGGGACGAATACTTCCGCAGGGCGGAGCGCGTGGGGCAGCTCATCCCCGGGGCAAAGGCGCAGCCGGTGTACGGCGTGGAGCGCATTGTGATCGACGGGAAGCTGTTTGACCTGGACTTCCGCAGAGCGGTGGCTTATGCGGACGCGGGCCATGGCATCGAGCGGATCGCCTACGACGCGGATGAGGAGAACGCGGTGCGCGTGGTGAACGTGGGCAAGGGCAAGCTGGTGCACTGCACGCTGCCTTTGGAGCTGGCGGAGTCGGCGGACGCTGTGGAGGCCTTCTACCGGCTGGCGCTGCGCGAGGCAGACGTGGAGAACGCGGCGTTTGTCTGCGAGACGGGCAAGCCGAATGTGATGATCTACCCGATGGTTTACGCGGACAGCGTGGTGTACACGCTGGTGAACGAAGGGGCGAAGGATGCGGTTGCGTTCACCGACAAGGCGAGCGGGCTGAAGATTGAGACGGTGCTGCCTGCGCAGCGCGGATGCAAGCTTTGCCTGGGCAAGAACGGCGAACTGTACGGGTACTACGCGCCGTGTGATGTGAAGATCGGCGAGACGTGGGTCCCGGCAAACGCATAGAAGGGAGCGGTGCGCGCCGACGAGGGGGGCCGCCGCAGGCGTCCCGGCGAAGCCGGGCCCAGGGGCCCCGGGACGGGGCCCCTGGGGTTTGCGGAACGCAAACACGCCTGCGGCGGCCTGCTGCCTGGGGGAGCGGACTGCGCGGCCGGGCGCCCTTCCGGGTTGCTACTGCGCTGCCCCGCCGGTGAGGAACCGCCTGCGGAAGCGGCCGGGAGAGACGCCGTGCTGCGCGCGGAAGCGCTGGATGAAGTAGCTGGTGGTGGAAAAGCCCACGGCCATGGACACATCGGTGATGGAAAGCGGCGTGGTGGCCAGCAGTATGGCGGCGCGCTTGAGGCGCACCTCGGTCAGGTATTCGGGGAAGCTCTTGCGGGCATAGCGCGTGAAGAAGCGGGAGAAGGCGGAGTATTTCATGCCGCAGTGCGCGGCGACCTCCTCCATGGAAAGCTCGTGCGCATAGTGCTGGTCGATGTAGGAAAACGCCATTTGCAGCGTGGACAGCGCGGTCTTGTCCATCCGGTGCATCAGCTCGCCGCCCGTCTCGCGGTCCAGCAGGCGCGCGACCCACACGAACAGGCGGCACAGGTCGGCGCGCACGGCCATCTCATAACCGAGAGTGCGCGCGTCGAACTCGTGGAGGATGTCCATCAGCAGCTCGCCGATGCGGTCTTCATCCAGCAGCGGCTGCTCGAACTTGCGGCGGTGCCTGCCGCCCGACCAGAGGTAGGGCAGCATCACCTGCAGCTCGTAGAGCGGGTGCTCGGCGAACAGCAGCGCATCGGGCGCGAACTTGAGCACGAGGTAGCGGTTGCGGCCCTCGCTCGTGGAGCGCGTGTGGTGCACCTCGTTGGGATCCACCAGCACCATCTCGCCCGGGGAGAAGGGGGTGCTCGCGTCGCCCGTGTAGAGCACGTAGCCGCCCTCGAGGCAGTAGAGCGCCTCGTAGTATTCGTGGATGTGCGCATGCGCGGCCGTTTGGCGGCCCTGCGTCTCCTGGATGCGGCATTCAAACAGGCTCTCGACCTCCTGCGGCGGCCGCCGCTCCTCGCGGTAATAGGTCATGCGCGCCCCTCCTCCGTGCAAAAAATTGATATTTTTATGCGAGATTATTATAGCATGCGCAGGGGAAATATGCTATCATCGAATTACAAAGAATAAATCCATGAAGGGTGGGTTTTACAACATGGAACAGAAGAAGAGACTGAAAGTCGGCATCATCGGCTGCGGCGGCATCGCCAATGGCAAGCACATGCCCTCCATCAAGGCCATCGACGTGTCGGACATGGTCGCGTTCTGCGATCTGATTCCCGAGCGTGCCGAGAAGGCCGCCAAGGAGTACGGCGTGCCCGGCGCGAAGGTCTACACCGACTACAAGGAACTGCTCGCCGATCCCGAGATCGACGTGGTACACGTCTGCACTCCCAACCGCTCCCATGCGGAGATCTCCATCGATGCGCTGCACGCCGGCAAGCACGTCATGTGCGAAAAGCCCATGGCCAAGTCCGCCGCCGACGCCCGCCGCATGGTCGAGGCCGCCAAGGAGACCGGCAAAAAACTGACAATCGGCTATCAGCATCGCCACAAGGCGTCCGCGCAGTATGTGAAAGCGTGCATCGACCGCGGTGATCTGGGCGAGATGTACTATGCCGAGGCGTTTGCGGTGCGCCGCCGCGGCACCCCCAACTGGGGCGTGTTCCTCAACGAGTACGAGCAGGGCGGCGGTCCGCTGATCGACATCGGCACGCACTCTCTGGACCTGACGCTGTATCTGCTGAACAACTACAAGCCCCGCATGGTCGTGGGCACCACCTACAACAAGCTGACCAACCCTGTGCAGGCCAACCCCTGGGGCCCCTGGGACGAGAAGCAGCACACCATGGAGGATGCGGCGTTTGGCTTCATCGTGATGGAGAACGGCGCGACCATCATCCTCAAGGCGACCTGGGCGCTGAACACCTGCGAGCCCGTGCCCGAGGGCAGCGTGATGATCGCGGGCACCAAGGCCGGCGCGCAGATCAAGGGCTACGATGAAAAGACCAACATCAACAAGGACGAGTTCAACCGTCTGGTGGACATTGAGCCCGACCTGAGCTCCGGCGGCGTGGCGTTCTACGACGGCGTCAAGGAGACTCCCCCGATCACCGAGCAGCGCCGCTGGTACGATGCCCTGTACAACGACACCGACCCCGTCGTGCTGCCCGAGCAGGCCTGCGTCGTCTCCGAGATCCTGGAGGCCATCTACATCTCGGCCAAGACCGGCGAGCCCTACTACTTCAACAAGTAAACAAACACAAAGGGGGCGGGCGAATCCCGCCCTCTTTTTCAGTGACAGGAGGCAAGTAAAATGGAATACGGCATTCAGATGTACAGCGTGCGCGACATCACCGAGAAGAACATGGACGGCGCGCTCAAGGCGCTGGCCGAGATGGGCTACAAGAATGTGGAGTTTGCGGGATTTTTCGGCATTCCGGCCGAGGAGATCGCGGGCATGCTGAACAAGTACGGTCTGACGGTGTCCGGCACGCACACGGGTCTGAACGAGATCGTGGACCACTACGAGGAGACGCTGGCCTACCACAAGGCCATCGGCAACAAGCGCATCATCGTGCCCGGGCATGACCTGTCCACGAAGGCGAAGCTGGACGACTTCATCGACAAGATGAACGAGTATGCCGTCAAGCTCGCAGCCGAGGGCATCACGCTGGGTTACCACAACCACGACCACGAGTTCAAGCCCAACGAGGACGGCCAGATCATCTATGACGAGATCGTGGCGCGCACGAACATCGCGCTGGAGATCGACACCTACTGGGTGTACGCCGCGGGCAAGGACCCCGTGGCGCTGATGGAGCAGCTGAAGGACCGCCTGCCCGTCATCCACATCAAGGACGGCCTTAGCAACCGCGAGGGCAAGCCGCTGGGCATGGGCACCGCGCCCGTGGCCGACGTCTACCGCAAGGCTGTGGCGCTGGGCGTACCCATGGTGGTGGAGTCCGAGACGCTCACGCCCGACGGCCTGACCGAGGCGAAGATCTGCATTGAGTTCCTGAAGGCGCAGGAGAAGTAATGAAGCGGATGCCCGGATAGGGCGGATGCGGAAGTGGAAATGAAGAGCCTTCCTCCTTGGATCGGGGGAAGGCTTTTTGGTTGTTTTGGGTGCGAGGGGGGACACCTCATCCGTCGCCTGCGGCGACAGCTTCCCGCTCCGCACCGAACCAGCCTTTCAGGCTGTTCCGGCGTTCCGGTCGGCAAATTTTCCAGAAACAGTCCACAGGGCTAATTTCTTCCAAAACGCTCGACCTCCAGGGGAAGCCTTTTGGGGGTTATTTGGTTTTGCTTAGGACGGTTTGCCATTTGCCGCTGCGGTAGCGCAGGGTGATGAGGAGGGTGCGCAGGCACTGGTCCGCGACCAGGGCGACCCAAGCGCCGGGGAGGCCCCAGTTGAGCAGGAACACGGCCAGCAGGGCGACGCCCGGGCGCACCAGCATCACGGTGGTGAAGATGACCTTGGCGGTGTACTTGGTATCGCCCGCGCCGCGCAGCGCACCGGAGAGTATGAACTGCGAGGATTGCAGAGGCTGGATGAGCGCGACCATTTTGAGCAGCCAGGGGCCGAGCCCTATGATGGCGGGGTCGTCGGAATAGAGCATGATGATCTGCTTGCCGAAGAAGAACAGCACAAAGGCCAGCACAAAGGACACGGCCATGCCCACGCGCTGGGTGCGGCGGGAGTAGTGCACCGCCATGTCCGCGCGCAGCTTGCCCAGGCTCTGGCCCACCAGGGAGGTGGCCGAGACGGCGAAGGCCTGGCCCGTCATGAAGGTGAGGGAGAGTATGTTCATGCACACCTGATGGCAGGCCAGCAGCACGGTGCCCAACGAGGCCACGGTCTTGGCGTAGATGATCATGCCCACGCGCATGCACAGCTGCTCCACCATGGAGGGCAGGCCGATGCGCGCCACGTCCCGGATGGTCTCCTTATCCGGCATAAAGCCCTTGCGCAGGTCGAGATGGACGTACTGATGGGGCCGGAGCACCGCGATGAGCGCGATGACGAAGGCCACGCCCTGCCCAAGTGTGGTGGCCAGCGACGCGCCCGTGACCTCCAGGCGCGGAAAACCGAATTTGCCGTAGATGAGCAGATAGTTGAGTATGATGTTGACCACGTTGGCGGTGGTGTTGTAGAACAGGGCGGTGCGCGAATTGCCCGCGCCGCGCAGCGCGTTGGTGATGGTGGTGGTCAGCGCCAGGAAGGTCAGGCCCAGCATCTGCACCCGCAGGTACTGCGTGCCGCCCAGCAGCGTCTGCTGGTCCTGCGCGCCCATGAAGCGGATCAGCGGCTCGGCAAACACGAAGCCCAGCACCGCGAACATCAGCGAGAGCAGGAAATTGACCATCAGCGACTGGCGGAGCACCAGCTGCGCCTTGTCCTGGCGGCCGGCGCCCTTGTGGCGCGCGACCATGGTCATGCAGCCGACGTTGAGCGCGTTGAACATGGTTGAGAGCAGGAACTTGGGCTGTGTGGTCAGGCCGACGGAGGAGATGGCCCAGGCGCCCAGCTGGCCCACCATCATCAGGTCCACCATGCTGGTCAGCTGGGTGAGCAGCAGCTCCATCAGCGACGGCCAGGCGATGGCCACGATGTCCCCGTACAGCTCGCGCGAGGTGACGGAATCGGGCAGCGCGGGCTTGCGGGGAAGCCTCTGGCCCGCGAGCGACGGATCGCCCCAGTCCAGTTTGTCCAGCGCGATGCTGCGCAGGCCGGATTTTCTTTGCGGTATCGTTTTCTCACTCATGAAGCTGTGCTGCGGCAGAAGCCGCAGTCCCCCTTTTTTATGTGATGCACTTTATATCATAATAAACCTTGATGGGGATTCTGTCAACAAATGACAAAAAGCGGGCGCGACCGGTGGATCCGGAAGCGCCCGCTTGGGGTGTGCGGTTAGAATACGCGGAAGCCGCAGATGAAGTGGCTCGTCCAGTAGCTGGAGGAGGTGATGCCCGAGGTGGTGCGCACCTTGCCCTTGGAGGAGGAGGCGTCGATCATCTTGCCGTTGCCAAGGTAGATGGCCACGTGGCCGCTGAATACGAGGATGTCGCCGCGCTCCAGCTTGCTCATGGAGGTGATCTTGGGGTACTTGGTGGACTTGGCCCAGCTGGCGCTGGTCATGTAGCCCTGCGAGACGCCCGCCTGGTTGAGGCACCAGTAGACGAAGCCCGAGCAGTCGAACTGGCTGGGTCCCTTGGCGCCGAATACGTAGGTGCAGCCCAGCTTGGACTCGGCGATGGAGATGAACTTCTCCACGCGCGAGGAATCGGCAGAGCCGACCGACGAGCTGGAGGACGAGGAAGAAGAGCTGGACGAGGAGCCGGAGGACGAGGAGGAAGAGCCGGAAGAGGCCTTCTTGGCGGCGGAGGAGGTCAGCGCGTTCATGGTGACCTTGCCCACCGTGCCGTCCTGCGACAGTCCGTTGCGCTTCTGGAAGGCCTTGACGGCCGCCTCGGTCTGCGAGCCGTAGTAGCCGGTGACGTTGCTCATGTAGCCCAGGGCCTTCAGGCGCGTCTGGACGTTCTTGACGTCGCTGCCCTCCATGCCCAGCTTCAGCGCGTTGGACAGCGCCGAGGAGGAGTTGAGGAGCTTTATGGTGTTGTAGCCCAGGAAGCCGTCGGCGATCAGGCCGTTGATCTCCTGGAAGCGCTTGACGGCCATGACGGTGTCCTTGCCGTAGTTGCCGTCGGGGGTGGTGGTCAGGTAGCCCAGCTTTTTGAGGCGCTGCTGGTACTCCTTGATCTCATCGCTCTGCTCGCCATATTTGTGGAAGTTTGCGGTGGCGTCCTCGGAATAGAGCAGCTCGCGGGTCTTGCTGCCCACCTTGCCGTCCACCGTCAGCTTGTTGATCTCCTGGAATTTCTTGACGGCTTCGACCGTGATCTCGCCGAAATGGCTGGTGACTTCGTCCATGTAGCCCAGCTCGCGCAGGCGGATCTGCAGCTCCTTGACGTCGGTGCCGTCCATGCCCTGCATGACGGTGTAGTGCTGCGCGTCCTCGCTCATCAGCGCGTTCCAGGTCTCCAGACCCGTGTAGCCGTCCACGTCCAGGCCGTGCTGGCGCTGGAACAGCTTGACGGCGCCCTGGGTGATGCTGCCGTAATACTCGGTGGGCTCATCCTCTTCCATGTAGCCCAGCTCCATCAGGCGCTCCTGGATCTCCGCCACGCAGCTGGCCTCCATGCCGTACTTGATGACGGTGTTGGTGGGGTGCGGCTCGGGGGTGGGCGTGGGGACGGGGGTGGGCTCCGGGGTGGCAACGGGCGCTGCGGAGGCCGCCATGACGATGCCCTCGCCCTGCTGACCGTCGCCGCCGGCGCTCAGGTCGGTGGACTGCTTCTGGCGCAGCTGCACCGAATCGGCCTGCGCGGGCTGATTGTCCGCGCTCGCCTTGATGGCAAGGCCCGCGCCCACGGGGATGGCCAGCACCAGCGCGGCGCCTGCGATGAGCAGCGCCAGCTTTGCCGGGCCCAGGCCCTGCAGCCATGCCTTGACGTAGTAGTATTTTTTGCGCGTTCTGCGGGCGTAGCGGCCCTCGCGCTTTTCCTTGCTGGTGTTGTCCTGACTCATGACTGTACCGTCCTTCATCACTTTTTTCCATCTAGTAGTATAAATGCCGCGCAAAGCGATGTCAAACGTTTGGGAGGAATCGTTACAAATCCGAAACAGAGGTGGCGGGATATGGGGTGAGTTGGTGCGTCTGGGGTTGTTTGGGTGCTTGACGGACACCTCATCAGTCGCTGCGGCGACAGCTTCCCACTTCGCACCGAACCAGCCGTTCCGGCTGCTCCGGTGTTCCGGTCGGCTTATTTATTGGGAACAGACCACTGGACTGTTCCCAATAAAACGCTCGACCTCCAGGGCTCCGCCCCTCCGGGTGAACCCTCAAGGGGAAGCCAAGGGAATGGGGGGGGCTAGAGGCTGCGGCCCAGGCCGGGGATGAGGCCGTGCTCGGCCATGGAAATGACGCCCAGCAGCGCGCCCCAGTGGTAGAAGCGGTCGCTGTGCGCGCTGTCGCAGCCCTCGCCGGTGATGGCGTTGTAGTTTTCGTGGATGTGGCGGTGGTCGGTCCATTCCTTCATCAGCAGGGCCTCGGACTTCTGCGCGAGGTCGGCGCGGGCCTTGGCAAGGTCGTCGTGGCCGCGCATCGCCAGGTAGACGAGGAAGTTCATGGGCGCCCAGACGCGGCCGCGCCAGTACTCCTGCTCGGGGTAGGCGGGGTCGTTGCGCGCGATGGAGGGTAGCATCCACTCGCCATAGAACTCGTTGGGGTCAAAGTAGTGCTGGAGGATGCGGGCGCGGCGCGCGGGGGTGACGCGGCTGCTGAAGAGGGCATAGAAGTTGGTGGGGGAGAGGCGGTGGGAGAATTCGCCCGTGTCGGTGCGGCGATTGCAGTAGAAGCCGACCTCCTCGTCCCAGAGGTTCTCCAGGCCGGACTCGGCGTGGGCCAGGCGGGAGAGCAGCAGCTTTTCGTCCTCCTGCTTGCCCAGCAGGCGGGCGAACTCCAGCAGGCAGCGGGTGTCCAGGATGTACAGGCCGGTCAGGCCCACGTCCTTGAGCTTGAGACGGTGCTTTTCCTTATCAAAGGGGACGTCGTCGTACATGGGGGAGTTGTCCAGACCGGACTCCAGCGCGGCGCCGAAGCGGTCGTCGACGCCGTTGTACTCCCAGAGGTTGCCGTACTTGGGCTCGAAGGGGTCGCTGCCCCAGCACAGCGCGCCGTCCTCCTCCATGCGGTAGGCGGCGAACCAGACATTCCACTGGAGAAGCATGGGGTAGAGGAACTCCACGAGCCACTTGTCCTTGTGGATGCGATAGACCTCGCGCAGCATGGCGCTGCCCACGGGCGGCTGGGAGCGGTCCTCGCTGCGCAGGCCCGTGCCGTCGGCGTAATTGGGCACGAAGCCGGCCTTGGTGCGCGAGAGGGTCATCGCGATGAGGTTGGAATAGGCGAGGTGCTTGTCCTTGAGGGAGGCCATGAAGGCGGCAAAGTAATTGTCCCAGCAGAAGAGCACATAGCCGCCGTGGGCGATCGACCACAGGCGCGAGACGGGCGTGAGCACGCGGCCGTACATGGCGTCGTAGGTGGTGTCCCAGGCAAGGGCGCACTCCATCGCCTCGTAGGCCTCCTGACAGGGGGCGAACGTCTCCTTGTCGGCGAGGTACCGCTCGCGGGCGGCGGCCATGCGGCTGCGGGCGGCGGAGACATCCATCGGGAGGCAGACGGAGAAGGCGATCTCGCGGTCGAAGTCGGCGGCGAGGTAGGGGGTCTGGGTGGGGAGGTTGGGGTCGACGGGGTCGTGCGGGGCGGTCATATAGACGGTATAGCGCTTTTGGCCCGCGACGGCGATGAGCACGTTCTTTTCGCGCGCTATAACGCCGGGGCGGTTCCACAGAAAGCCGCTTTCCAGCACGAGAAGCGGGCTGCGCAGTTCGCGGGAGAGGGGCGTGACGAGCAGAAGGAGGGGGCAGTCGACGCTAACGCAGGACTCGACGCGGAACTTGACGTTCTCGAATTCCACCTTGACGGAGGTGTAGCTGCCGTCCCAGGCGTGGCACTCGGGGGTGACGGTCTCCGCGCCCTCCTCCAGGCGGCCGATGAGCGCTTCCTTTAGATAGTGGCCGTTGGCGCCATCCTTGAGGCAGACGTTGAGCGCAAAGCCCGTCTCCATGTCCACGTGCGAGAGCACGCTTCGGACGTTCCAGGTCTGAAAGCCGCGCACGCGGGCGGCGTCGAGCTGTTTGTATTCTTCGGGCAGGTGCAGCATGTTCCGATTCCTCCCTGATGTCTGTTTTATGTGTGCGCATTGACGCTGGTTTGAGTGTACCATGCGGCGGAAGAATTTTCAACCGCGCAGCTTGCGCGCAATAGGGAAAGCTGATAGAATAGAACCAAATGGATGGAACACAGAGAAAGGAACCGGGGGATCATGGCGAGCAAGATCAAGGACATGACCAAGGGCAGCCCGGCGAAGCTGATCTTCACCTTCGCGCTGCCGCTGATGCTGGGCAATATCTTCCAGCAGCTGTACACGGTAGTAGATACCGCCATCGTGGGGCAGTTCGTGGGCGTGGAGGCGCTGGCGTCGGTGGGCGCGGCGGACTGGCCCAACTGGATGGTGCTGGGCATTGTGACGGGGTTTGCGCAGGGCTTCTGCATCCTCATCTCGCAGCGCTTCGGCGCGGGTGACGGCGAGGGGCTGCGGCGCGCGGTGAGCCACACCTACGCGCTGGGGCTCATCATGGGCGCGCTGATCACGCTGGCGGCGCACCTGGCGGCAAAGCCCATCCTGCTGCTGCTGGGGACGCCCGACAACGTCATCGGCGGGTCGCTGACGTATCTGCGGATCTCCTACTCGGGGATACTGGTGGTGATGGCGTACAACGTGCTGAGTTCCGTGCTGCGCGCGCTGGGCGACTCGCGCACGCCGCTGGTGGCAATGACCATCGCCTCGGCGGTGAACATCGCGCTGGACCTGCTGTTTGTGTGCGTGTTCCACTGGGGCATCGCGGGGGCGGCGGTGGCGACGCTGCTGGCGCAGTGCGTCTCGGCGCTGTACTGCTACGCGGTGATCCGGAAGATCGAGCTGCTGAAGCTGCACCGGGCGGACTTTGCGATGGACGCGCCGACGGTGCGCAGGCTGCTGTACCTGGGCGCGCCGATGGCGTTCCAGAACGGCATCATCGCGGTGGGCGGCTTTGCGGTGCAGTACGTGCTCAACGGGTTTGGCACCATCTACATCGCGGGGTACACGGCGACCAACAAGATCTACGGGCTGCTGGAGCTGGCGGCCATCTCCTACGGGTTTTCGATGGCGTCCTACGCGGGGCAGAACCTGGGCGCGGGGCGGCTGGATCGCATCAAAAAGGGCATGCGCGCGGCGGTGCTGATGGCACTGGCGACATCGGCGGTGATCTCGGTGCTGATGCTGGTGTTTGGAAAGAGCATCCTCTCGATGTTCATATCGGGCGAGCCGGAGGTGCAGGCGGAGGTGCTGCGCGTGGCGTATTCCTATCTGAGCATCATGGCGTGCGCGCTGTTCGTGCTGTACTTTCTGCACGTGTACCGCTCGGCGCTGCAGGGCATGGGCGACACGGTGATCCCCATGATCTCGGGGTTTGTGGAGCTGACGATGCGCATCGGCGTGGCGCTGACGCTGTCGAAGGTGGTGGGCGAGTATGCGGTGTACCTGGCCGAGCCCGCCGCGTGGACGGGCGCTGCGGTGCTGCTGATCGCGGGGTATTACGTGCGCATCCACCGGCTGTCGCGCAAGGTTCAGCATTGACAGACGGCGCGGATTCCGTTAATATGATGGTTGCAGATCATTCAACGGAATACGCGCCGTCTTTCTTTTTTTGGCGCGCAGATACAGGGGGTTACCATGAAGAAACAGTATGAACAGCACCAGCTGGTGTGACACCGGGTCGGGGAGAGCGACCGCGCGGCGGTGCCGCTGGGCAACGGCGACTATGCCGCGAGCTTTTGGGTGACGCGGGAGGGGCTGCACTTCTATCTGGCCAAGTCCGACGCGTACACGGAGCTGGACCGCAACGTCAAGCTGGGCAAGGTGAATGTGGAGCTTACGCCCAACCCCTTTGCGGAGGGGGGAGAGTTTACCCAGACGCTGGATCTGTACGACGGCGTGGCGCGCATCGACGCGCGGGGCAATGGCGTGCAGGTGCAGCTGGACGTGTTCATGGACAAGGAAGCGGACGTGCTGTACGTGTCCGGGCGCAGCGACGTGCCCGTGCAGGCGAAGGTGACCTACCAGAACTGGCGCACCAGCCGCCCCGCGCCGGAGCAGGACATCTTCCGGGTGGCACTGGAGAACACCGACGTGATCGAGCCGCGGGAGGACTGCCTGCTGTTCTATCACCAAAACGGGGAGACCTGCGTGCGCGAGACGGCGGAGCTGGAGAGCGTGGGCGAGTACCTCGACGAGGTGTACGACACGCTGACGGGGCGCGTATTCGGCGGCTGCCTGCGGCTGGAAGGGCAGAGGACGGGCGCGCTGGAGGCCGTGGGCACGCGCTTTACGATGAAGGCGGCAGCGCTGAGCCTGCAGCCGGTGGAGCTTGAGAACTGGAAAACCCGTGCGGTGCGGCTGGCGAAGGAGGCCGTCACCGCACAGGCGGCGATGGAGCGCACGCGCAGGTGGTGGAATGAATTCTGGGAGCGCAGCTATGTGTTCGTGCAGGGCGACGCGCCTGTGGAGCCGGAATATGAAGATTATTTGGTGAAGCTGCGCAAAGAGGTCGTTGAGGCGGACGGAAGCCCCTCTGCGGTGACGCGGGCGTATGTGCACACGCGGTATCTGTTCGCGTGCTGCGAGACGGGCGAGTTTTGCATTCCGTTCAACGGGGCGCTGTTCAACCTGATGCCCGGCGCGAGCCAGCATTACGACGTCAACAAGCTGACCGAGACGCTGACGGCGTTCCCGGACGTCGAGCCGGACGCGGTGTTCAACCCGGACGAGCGCCCGTGGGGGCACTGCAACCTGTGGCAGAACCTGCGGCTGCCGTATTTTTCCATGCTGGCGCGCGGCGACGTGGAGGGCATGCACACGCTGTTTCGGCACTTCAAGCGCTTCTGGGCGATCGACCGGCGCAGGCAGGCGGCCTACTACGGCGGAGAGGGACAGTACAGCAACGAGCTGACCACGACGTTCGGCCTGATGCCCGCGGGCGGGTACTGTGAGGACCGCACGGGGCTCAAGCCGGGCTATGCGGTGACGCGGTACAGCGCGGCGGTGGATCTGTCGCCCGGACTGGAGCTGACGGGGCTGATGCTGGGCTACTATGACTACACCCGCGACGGGGAGTTCCTGCTGGAGACGCCGGTGCCCTATGCGGTGGATCTGCTGCGCGGCATCGAGACGCGGTTTGTCGAGCGCGAGAGGGGCAAGATGGTGCTCTCGCCGCTACACTGCGTGGAGACCTTCCACGACACGAAGAACCCGATGACGGTGGTGGCGGGGCTGCATGCGGTGACGCAGCGGCTGCTGGCCATCGACGCGCTGCCCGATGAGACGCGCGCGTATGTGGAGGGGTACAGAAGCATCATCCCCGACGTGCCGGTGGAGGATGCGCAGCCGAGGCGCTATGCTCCGGCGGAGGAATACGGCAAGCAGATGAACGTCGAGCCCGTGTGGCTGACGCCTGTGTTCCCGTTTCGGCTGGATACGGCGCTGCAGGGCGACCGGGAGATCGCGGAGAACTCGTACAACTACTGCATGAAGGAGCGGCCCGACGTGTACCGGCCCTTCAAGCTGGGCAATCCGCCCTACTACACCAGCTACTCCGGCTGGCAGTACGGCGGCATGGCGGCGGCGCTGCTGGGGCTGACGGAGGACGCGGCGCACATACTGCATGACAACTGCGCGCTGACCAACCCGGGGCACAAGTATCCGGCGATGTGGGGCCCGTGCTACGACGGCACGCCCGACGTGGACCACGGCGCGAACATACTCACCACGACGCAGCTGATGCTGCTGCAGGCGGAGGGCGACAAGATCCATCTGCTGCCCGCGTGGCCGAAGGGGTGGGACGTGTCCTTCAAGCTGTGCGCGCCCAAGAACACGGTGGTGACCTGCGTGTACCGGAACGGCGCGGTGGAATCGCTGAGCGTGGAGCCGCCGGAGCGTGCAAAGGATGTTGTGATGCCGCAGTAGGCGGTCAATAGAACAAGACCCGTTGTCCGATTTTGGTCGGGCGGCGGTTTTTTTGTGCGTTGGGGGAAGAATGGTGCTTGGCTGACACCTCATCAGTTGCTGTGGGCGTCAGCTTATTGCGCACCGAAACAGCTGTTCCAGCTGTTCCGGTGTTCCGGTCGGCTTATTTTCCAGAAACAGTCCACCGGACTGTTTCTTCCAAAACGCTCGACCTGCAGGGCTGCGCCCCTCCATACGCGCACCGAACCAGCCGTTCCGGCTGCTCCGGTGTTCCGGTCGGCTTATTTGAACGAAACAGTCCACTGGACTATTTCGCTCAAAACGCTCGACCTTCAGGGCTTTGCCCCTCCGGGTGAACCCTCAAGGGGAAGCCAAAGGATGTTGCCCCCATGTTTCCTTAACAGTCAGCGCAGGGTCGCAAAATGCTGCAGCCCTGCGCTGTAGTTGATGCCTTAGAAGGGATTGCCCGCGCCCGTCTCGTCCAGGCCGAAGAAGGTCAGCGCGCGTTGGATGGTCATGTCCCAGAAGCGCCACTCGTGCTTGTAGCCGTCGAACTCCTCGAACTTTGCCTCAAAGCCGATCTCCTTGGCGTGCTTTTTGAAGTGCTGGTAGCCCTTGTAGAGGAAGTCGTCCTTGCCGATGGCAAAGTAGAACTTGGGCAGGCTGGGGTCGCCGGCCAGCTTGTCGCACAGGCCCCAGGTGTTCTCGTAGGAATCCAGGTAGGCCTGCAGGCCGCCGCGGTTGGCGATCATGCCCTGGGAGCGCGCGTCGAGCTCCTCTCCCTCGCCGTTGGAGAAGCCCGCCTCAAACGGGCAGCAGGACAGCACGGCTGCGGCCGCGAACTTCTCGGGGTGGTTCAGCGCGTAGACCAGCGTGCCCGAGCCGCCCATGGACAGGCCCGCGATGAAGTTGTCCTCGCGCTTGTCCGAGGCCGGGAACCAGTTGTACACCAGCGGCATCAGCTCTTCGGTGAAGTAATCGTACATGTTGTAGCCGATGGAGAAATGCTCCCAGTTGGCGTAGTTGGCGTTGAGGCCGCTGGGCATCACCACGATGAGGTCCTTCTCGCAGGCGTACAGCTCGATGTTGCTCTTGCGGATCCAGTCGCTGTGGTCGCCGAACGTGCCGTGCAGCAGCCAGAGCACCTTGTACTTTTTGCCCGAGCCGTAAAACTGCGCGGGCGTGAGCTCCCGAGGCTTGTCGGGCAGTATGATGGAGATCTCGTGGTTGTTGTTCAGATACTGGCTCTCAAAGTTGAATTGCAGCAGTGCCATGTTGTGCTCCCCCTTTTTTTATTCTTATCAGAACGGATTTCCCGCGCCGCTCTCGTCCAGACCGAAGAACGTCAGCGCCTTCTGGATGGTCAGATCCCAGAAGCGCCACTCGTGCTTGTACCCCTCGATCTCCTCAAACTCCGCGTCCAGCCCGATCTCCTCAGCGTGCGCGCGGAAGTGTTTGAAGGATTCATAGAGGAAATCGTCCTTGCCGATCGCAAAATACAGCCGCGGCAGCTCGCCCGTGTGCGCCTTTTCGTCCAGTATGCGCCAGGTGTTCTCGTAGGACGCGAGATACTCCTCCAACCCGCCCCGGTTTTCGATGCTGCCCTGCGTGCGCGCCCACATGGAGGTCTTGTTCTGCATGTCGAACATCACATCCCGCGGGCAGGAGGACAGTATCGCCGCCGCCGCGAACTTGTCGGGATGGTTGAACGCGTAGACGCAGGTGCCGCGCCCGCCCATCGACAGCCCCGCGATGAAGTTGTCCTCGCGCTTGTCCGACGCCGGGAACCAGTTGTACACCAGCGGCATCAGCTCCTCGGTCAGGTAGTCGTACATGTTGTAGCCGATGGAGAAGTGCTCCCAGTTGGCGTAATTGGCGTTCAGGCCGCTGGGCATCACCACGATCAGGTCCTTCTCGCACGCGTACAGCTCGATGTTGCTCTTGCGGATCCAGTCGCTGTGATCGCCGAACGTGCCGTGCAGCAGCCAGAGCACCTTGTACTTTTTGCCCGAGCCGTAAAACTCGGCGGGCGTCAGCTCCCGGGGCTTGTCGGGCAGTATGATGCTGATCTCGTGGTTGTTGTTCAGATACTGGCTCTCAAAGTTGAAGCGCACCAGTGCCATAAGCGCTCGCTCCTCTCCGAATTTGCTTTACGCGTTGGTGTAGTTGTCAAAGTACCCCTGCACCAGCACAACCGGGGTGCCCTTGTCGCCCGAGCCGCTGGTCAGGTCGCACAGCGATCCGATCAGGTCGGTCAGCTGGCGGGGCGTGGTGCCCTGCGCGGCCATGTTGCCCACGAGGGAGGAGCCGTCCTTCGCGCGGATGGACGCCGAGATGGCCTCGCGCAGCGCCTCGCCGGACAGGTCCTTGTAGTCGTTGTCGGCCAGGTACTTGAGCTTAAGCTCGTTGGGCGTGCCCACCAGCCCGTCGGTGAAGGCGGGAGAGACCACCGGGTCGGCCAGCTCCCAGATCTTGCCCTTGGGGTCCTTGAACGCGCCGTCGCCGTACACCATGACCTCCACGTGCTTGCCGGTCTTGTCAAGGATGCGCTGCTGGATGTCCAGCACCAGGCCCTGACAGGCGCGCGGGAAGAGCTTGACCTTGTCCTCGGTGGACTTGTTGGAGCCCAGCAGCCCGTACTGCTCGTTGCAGCCCGAGCCGTTCACGGGCGCGGTCAGGATGTCATCCAGACCCAGCACCACCTTGGCGCCTGCGGCCTTGAGAATCCGCTTGGTGCGCGCGCGGGTATGGATGTCGCAGGTCAGCACCGTATCGGTGTAGGCGAGGATGGCCTTTGCCTGATTGGCGAATACGATCTCGGCCTCCGCGCCGCTCTCGCGGATGAGGTCGCCGTAATACTGCACGTAATCCACGCCGGTGAACTCATGCTTGTTCTCGCCGAACAGCTCGCGGTACTGCTGGAGCGTCAGCACGTCGGAATAGGGGTTGACGCCCTTTTCGTCGATCTTGTCCAGACTGACCAGCTCGTTGCCCACCTCATCGGAGGGATAGGAGAGCATCAGCACCACCTTCTTGCAGCCCTTGGCGATGCCGCGCAGGCAGATGGCGAAGCGGTTGCGCGACAGGATGGGGAAGATGACGCCCACGGTGCCGCCGCCCAGCTTTTCCTTAACGTCCTGCGCGATGTCGTCCACGGTAGCGTAGTTGCCCTGCGAGCGGGCCACGATGGACTCGGTGACGGAGATGACGTCGCGGTCGCGAAGCGCAAAGCCCTCGGCCTGCGCGGCCTCCAGCACGCTGTCGGTGACGATGGCGGCCAGGTCGTCCCCCTGGCGGATGATGGGGCAGCGGATGCCGCGGGACACCGTGCCCACTCTGCGTTCATTGTTGCTCATGGTCGATAGTTTCCTTTCCTCGCATTGCTGCGTAAATCACACATGTTTATTGTACTGCATCGGGCGGCAGGGATGCAAGGGGTTCCCTGCGGATTTAGGGGAATTACGGCGCGTCGGGCTGCTTTTTTACGCCGGTGACGTTGCCCGAGCCGTCCACGCTGTACCGGCCCTTGGTCATGTCCAGCACGCAGAAGGCGTTGCCCCAGGCGTCGGCCAGCACGGCGCAGCGGCCGATGTCGATGTCAAAGGGCGGCACGCGGCAGGCAAAGCCCGCCTCCAGCATGCGGGGCAGCGCGGCCTCCACGCTGTCGGTGTAAAACTGCACCTGCGGCACGGGGTGGGTGCTCAGCACCACCTCGGTGATGTCGTTGGGCAGGCCCAGGCCGCAGCTGTCCTGCGTGCGCCACAGCAGCGCAAGCCCCAGGCCCTTGGTGTACCGCTCGATGCCCGCGTCCAGGTCCGGCACGCAAAAGCTGACGCAATCCACGCGTTTCATATCCATTCTCCCCTGCTTTGAGATGCTTCCATTATACTCCACCGCCCGTGCCGCTGTAAAGCCGGGGTTCCTGCGCGGGGTTTGCCTTATTGCCTTTTGCGGCCCGCTGTGCTATGCTTGAGCTGTTCCCGTAAAGAACCAAACAGAAAGCGAGGAATCGGACCATGACACAGAACGAGCGCTTCAAGCTGGACAAGGCCAAGGGGTATTTCAACCGGGCCGGCGTGGACGTGATGGCGTTTGACGACATCTACCCGTCCGGCCACCAGTCGGGCGTGAGCATACTGATGCACGGCAAGCGCGTGGCCACCAACGGCGACGTGCGCTTTGAGCAGACGCCCGGGCAGTGGCAGCCCACCCCCAAGCAGCTGACGCGCGAGCTGGACGAGGAAAAGAACACCATCCGCACCGTGCTGCGCTATCCCGACCTGGACGCGCACCTGAGGGGCTTCAACCCGCTGATCTACCCGGACTATGAGTTTGAATACGCGGTGACGGTGCAGGGCACGGAAACGGGCGTCGAGGTGACGGTGGATCTAAGCGAGCCCATCCCGGCTCAGTTTGCGGGCAAGCTGTGCTTCAACCTGGAGCTGTTCCCCGGCGACCTGTTCGGCCAGCCGTGGATCATGGACGGCAAGCAGGGCATCTTCCCCCGCCAGCCCAACGGCCCGACGCTGCAGCAGCCCACCAACTACGACCACACCGGCCACCTGCCCGAGATCGACGGCGGCGCGGACCGCAAGAAGCTCACGGGCGACAACCAGGCGGGCTACAACCCCATGATCGCAGACGACCTCATCGCCGCGCCCTACGCGGTGGGACGGCGCTTTACCGTGCGGCCCGACGATCCGGCCAGCCGCTTTACCGTGGAGAGCCAGACTGCGGACCTCAAGCTGTACGACGGGCGCATGAACCACAACAACGGCTGGTTCGTGCTCTCCTCCGAGATCCCGCAGGGCGCGGTCAAGGGCGCGATCCGGTGGATCATCACGCCCAACGTGATCGAGGACTGGCTGTACCAGCCCGTGGTGCAGGTGTCGCAGGTGGGGTATCAGGGCAACCAGCCCAAGGCGGCCATCATCGAGCTGGACAAGCGCGATGCGGCGCGGCAGCCCGTGGTGCTCACCCGCATCACCGAGCAGGGCGAGCAGCCCGTAAAGGTGCTGGAGGCGGCCGAATGGGGTGGCTTCCTGCGCTACAACTACCTTAAGGCGGATTTTTCCGACGTGTGCGAGGAGGGACTGTACCGCGTGCGGTATGGCGAAAGCGCGTCGTGCATCTTCCGCATCGCGCCGGACGTGTACGACCGCGGCGTGTGGCAGCCGGTGCTGGAGTACTTCCTGCCCGTGCAGATGTGCCACATGCGCGTCAATGAGAAATACCGCGTCTGGCACGGGTTGTGCCACGACGACGACGCGCGCATGGCGCCGGTGAACTACAACCACTACGACGGCTACGCGCAGGGGCCGTCCACGCTGACGAAGTACGCGCCCGGCGAGCACGTGCCGGGGCTGAACGTAGGCGGCTGGCACGACGCGGGCGACTTTGACCTGCGCGTGGAGTCGCAGGCGGGCGAGAGCTACATCCTGACGCTGGCCTACGAGGCCTTCCAGGTGGACTATGACGCCACGACCGTGGATCAGGCGAATAAAGTTGTGGAGATCCACCAGCCCGACGGCAGGAACGACATCCTGCAGCAGATCGAGCACGGCATGCTGTCGGTGGTGGGCGGCTACAAGGCGCTGGGACGGCTGTACCGCGGCATCATCTGCGGCGACCTGCGGCAGTACGTGCTGCTGGGCGACCCGGCGGCGATGACGGACAACCGCGACAGCGGCGACGACCGCTGGGTGTTCACCGAGGACAATCCGGTGCGCGAGCTGACCACGGCGGCGCAGCTGGCAGGCAGCGCGCGGGCGCTGCGCGGTTTCAACGACGAGCTGAGCCGGGATGCGCTGCAGGCGGCGCGCGAGTTGTACGACGTGACGGACGCGTCGGGCAAGGCGCGCGCGGCGAAGGTACACGCGGCGGCGGAGCTGCTGCTGACCACGGGCGAGGAAAAATACCGCGCGCATCTGCTGTCGGAGATCGAGTTCATCGCGGAGAACGCGCGGCAGCTGGGCTGGATTGCGGCGCGGGCGCTGCCTGCGGTGCGCGACGCGGCGTTTGAGGGCAGGCTGCGCGAGGCGATGGTCGCGCTGAAGGCAGAGCTGGACGCGCTGAGCGCCGAGACGCCCTACGGCATCCCCTACCGGCCTCACATCTGGGGCGCGGGCTGGGACATCCAGCGGCTGGGCTTCCAGTATTACTTCCTGCACGAGGCGTTCCCGGACATCTTCGGGCCGGAAATGGTGTACAACGCGCTGAACTTCGTGCTGGGCTGCCATCCCGGCTCCAACACGGCGTCCTTTGCCTCGGGCGTGGGCGCGCAGTCGGCGTCGGTGGCCTACGGCATCAACCGCGCGGACTGGTCGTACACCCCCGGCGGCGTGGTGTCGGGCACGGCGCTCATCCGCCCCGACTTCCCCGAGCTGCTCACCTTCCCCTACCTGTGGCAGCAGACCGAGTACGTGCTGGGCGGCGGCTCGTCCAACTACATGTTCCTGGTGCTGGCCGCAAAGCAGCTGCTGAGCGAATAATCCCTGCAAACAAGAAAAAACGTGGGTCATCCGGCGTGGATGGCTCACGTTTTTTATGGAATGAGATGGGCTTGCAGCCAGGTTTTCAGCGCGGCGAGCTGGGCGTCGGTGTGGAACCAGTGCTCGGCGTCGGGGACGGCGGTGAGTTCTGCGCCAAAGCGGGCGGCGAAGGCGTCGAGGTCGGCGCGGGGCACGAGCGCGTCGTGTTCGGCGCAGAGGATCGCGGTGGGCGGCGTCCAGCGCTGCACGGGATGGGCGCAAGCGTGGGCGTAATAATCCCATTCCAGCGTTTCGCCAAAGGCGGTGGGGATGGTGCGCTCGGCGCGGAGGCGGTCCGCGGTGACGTCTGCGCCCTGCATCATGCGCTCGATGAGTGCGCGCAGGTCGGGCACGGGCGAGAGGAACAGCGCGCGGTCGGGCGGGCAGTCGGCGAAGGCTTCGAGGCTGAAGGCCGCGCCGATGCTCACGGCGTAGAGCGCGACGGTGCGCCAGCGCGCGCGGGCGTAGTCCATCGCGGCGCGCAGCTCGGGCACGGCCTGCCACGGTACGAGGCGCTCGGGGCGGCCCCTGCGCGCGCCGTGCTCGGGCAAGTCAACGGCCAGCACCTGCCAGCCCAGCGGGCAGGCCGTGCGCGCGACCCACTCCCCCTCCTCCTTGCAGCCCATTTTGCCGTGAACGCACAGCAGCACGCGCGGGGCGGGCTCGCCGTATAGCACGGCCGGGACGCCGGACAGTGTGAAGAACTCCGTGTTCATGCTTCTAAAAAACCTTTCGTGTTCAGTCGTCATTGTACGAGGGATGTGGCCGCATCATTTTTCCATAGACGCCACAGCACGCGCGGAGCGGGTTCGCCATGGAGCACGGCCGGGACGCCGGACAGTGCGAAGAACTCTGTGTTCATGCTTCTCAGATACGCCCCTTTCGTGTTCAGTCGCCGATGTGCGGGGATGCGGCCGCGCCATTTTGCCGTGGGCGTCCTGCGTACTCAAGCACGGTTTTCATGGATCGTTCGCGCCACTGTTCCTGCTGAATGGCGCGCCGTTGCCCCTCCCCTTGGGCGGCGCTTTTGCAGACGAAGCTGCGCGCGGGGTGAGGCGATGGGAAAACGCAATCCTTGCAGGGCGTCAGAAGAGGGCTTTCTCCAGTATGCCGCGCATGCGGTCGGGCGGGACAGTGAGGGTCAGCAGGGAATCGGCGCGGGGGCCGGGCGTCCACCAGACGCGGGCGGGCTGTGCGGTGCACTGCACCGTGCCGTGGGTTTGCGTGCGGAAGCAGGGCGCGTCGGGGTGCAATGCATAATGCACGGCGATCAGGTCCCAGCTGGGGCGCGGGGTGTCCGGGCCGTTCCACTGCTCGTAGGCGATGCGAAGCGGGTGGGTGCCGGGCAGCGCGCGGCTCAGGTGTGCGCCGGTGAGCACGTCCGTGCCCTCGGGGCTGACGGTCACGGGCACGGGGCAGCGCGCAAAGAAGGTTTCCGACGCGACAAGATCCATCGCGTAGTTGAAGCTCACCTCTCCCCCGCCGTCCACGGGCGCGTCGCCCATGGAGATGAGCCGCTTAACCTTGCGGCGCAGCAGCTCCGCGCCGGTGAGCGGGCTCAGGTCGTCGGGGCCGGTCCGCAGCAGCGCGGCGAGCGCCGTGAGGAAGCCCACGCAGACGAGGGTGACGCTGCCGTCCCCGGCGGAGGCGAGCATGCGGCGGTAGGCGCGCGCGGCGTCCTCGTAGTCGGCGTCGGTCTTGCCCACCTGCGCGGCCAGGGTGCGGTTGTAGAACATGTGCGGCGGCATGGCGGCGCAATGGGCGCGGTAGGCGGCAAAGCGCGGACTTTGGGCGTACTCCGCTGCGCGCACCGCGCCGATGGGCGCTTGGACGCCGTAATGGCGCAGGAAGGCCTCGCAGCAGGGGGCGACGCAGGCGCCCGGCGCGTCGGCAATGACGCCCAGCAGCTGCGCCTCTCCTGCGCGGCAAGCGTTCAAAAGCAGCGCGAGAGCGCCCGCGTCGTCGCAGTCGCTCTCCATGTCGGTGTCAAAGAGTATGATCGGTCTTTCCATGCTTTACTCCTGGATCGGCCACCAGAATGCGGCCCACAGCAGCTGCGCGTGCGCGCGGTTGACCACGGTGTGCAGCGCATCCGGGGGCACGCGCACCACGTCGCCGGGCGCTACGGGGTACTCTGAACCGTCGATGCGGACGAAGCCCTCGCCCTTGAAGAAAAAGTAGACCTCCTCCTTGTTGTGGCGGTGCTCCTCCATTTCGCCGGGCGCGTCCAGGTAACCCCAGGCGTGCTCGAAGGGCGCGCGCAGACCCTCGGGCAGCACAGGTCCGGCCAGTATCGTGTCCTTGTGTGCCTTTTCGGCGTTAGCGGGGTCAAAGCGCGTGATGAGTTCCATGTCCGTCCTCCCCTTTCACTGGATGTTGTTCTGCATCCAGTATAGCACGGCCAGGCGCGGGGTTCAAGCCGGGACGGCGGCCGCCCAGCAGAAGGCCTGCGCACAGCGCGGTAAAGGGGGCCACGGTCACCAGCCCAAAGGAGCCGATGACGGTGTGGATGAGCTCGGCGGCGACGTACTTGTAGTTGAAGATGTGGGTCAGCGGCGTGCCCTGGGCCATGAACACCATCAGCAGCGCGACGTAGCCGCCCGAATAGGCCAGCAGCAGCGTGGTGGTCATGGTGCCCATCGCGGCGCGGCCCACGTTCAGTCCTGAGCGGACGGCCTCCCGGCGGGTGATGTCGGGCTTTTTGTCCACGACCTCGCGCACGGCGGAGGTGATATCCACGCTCAGGTCCATCACCGCGCCCGAGGAGCCGATGAAGATGGAGGCCATGAAGATGCGCGTCAGGTTCAGGTCCTGAAACCCGGCGTAGAGCAGGCTCTCGGAATAGGCCATCACCGCGCCGTGGATGCGGAAGGCGTCGGTGAACAGCGCGCCCAGCGCGCAAGTGACCAGTATGCCCAGCGCCGCGCCCGACGTGGCCGCGGCGCACCGCCGGTCAAAGCCGTAGACCAGCGCAATGATGAACACCGTCAGCAGCAGCGTCACCGCAAGGCCCACCCAGATGGGGTTCCAGCCGCGCAGGTAGAGCGGGATGAGCAGCTTCCACAGCGCGAGCACGGACAGCACGAAGGAGAGTATGGCCCGCACGCCCGTGCGCCCGGCAAACAGCACCAGAAAGGCCACGAACACCGCCGCCATCACCAGCTCCCAGCCCAGGCGGTCGTGATCCACCATGGTGACGTTGGTGATGGCGCCGTCCCGGCTGCTGACCACCACCAGCGCGCGGTCGCCCGCGGAGAACAGCTTGTCCTGCTCGAGCGAGCCGTTGAGCAGGTTGACGCCCGTGACGGTGCTGCCGGCAAAGGGGCCGTCCAGCAGCTGAAGCGTGCACCGCTGCTCGCCCGAGCGCACAAGGCCGGTATCGACGATGGCGCTCTCGTCGGTGGACAGCACGCGGGCGGCGCAGCGGTCGGCCTCCTGGTACTGGATGCGGTCCTCGTAGCCCGTGGGCAGCAGCAGGAGCAGCGCGATGAGCGCCAGGCAGACGAGCACCGGCGCCGTCTGCCGCAGGCTCGGCTTGGCCGGCAGTTTGATTTTCATGTGGTTTCCTCCCCGGATCGGACAGCCAAAGTCCACCCCCGCGCCTTGGCGAAGGTGGACAATAGATGGGATGCGCAGCGCTTAGGCGATGTTCAGCAGCGCGGCGAGCTTGTTGTAGATGTCGGTGTTGTCGTAGTAGCCGTTGAAGGCTTCCGCACCCACGCCGTCGGCCAGCACCGCGACGGGCAGGCCGGTGTGGCTGTAGGAGGTGAAGGACACGCCGGACTTGCTGTTGAGCACGTGGGTGATGGTGACGGTCAGCGGCTCATAGGTGCCGTAGAGCACGTACTCCTGCTGGGCGTCCATGCCGGTCTCCTCGCCCGCGATGCTCTTTTCGTAGGCGGTCTTGAGCTGCTGCAGCTCGTAGGGCGTCAGCACCAGGCGGTCGTCCTCCGCGCCCTCGCTCTTGAGGCCGAACAGCGCCTCGATGTCGGCCAGCACGTTCTCAAAGGGCGTGTTGTTCTCCTTGTAGGCGGCGACGTAATCGCTGTCGTACTTGGCAAAGGAGATCTTCTGGCTCTGCAGCAGCGTCAGGTAGGTGTCGTAGTTGGTGCCCGCAAAGCCGATGGTCAGGCCGCCGGTCTCGTGGTCGCCGGTGACGAGGATCAGCGTCTCGTCGGGATGCTGCGCGGCAAAGTCGATGGCGACCTGCACCGCGTCGGTCAGCGCGACGGTGTCCTGGATGGTGGAGGCGGCGTCATTGGCGTGGCAGGCCCAGTCGATCTTGCCGCCCTCGCACATCATGAAGAAGCCGTTTTCGTTGTCCAGCACCTCGATGCCCTTGGCCACGTAGTCGGAAAGCGCCCACATGTCGTCGGTGCGGTCCAGCTCATAGGCCATCGCGTCGGCGTCGGCCAGGTTTTCGTCGATGAGGATGAGCTTGTCGCCCTGCGCGTTGGCGGCCTCGGCCTGGGTGTTGACCACGGTGTAGCCTGCGGCGGCAGCCAGGTCGTAGAGGTTGTCCTTGTCGCCGTCCGCGCCGTTGGGCTTGAGCAGGCCGCCGCCCGCGAAGTACTCAAAGCCCGAGTCAATCAGCTCCAGGCCGATCTCGTAGTAGCTGTTGCGGCTGGCCTGGTGCGCGTAGAACGCGGCCGGAGTGGCGTGGTTGAGGTTGACGGACGAGATGACGCCGATCTTCATACCCAGCTGGGCGTGCAGCTTCTCGGCGATGGTCTCATAGGCGACAGAGCCCGTCTCGTCCATGTTGATGGTGCCCGAGTAGGTCTTGTGGCCCGTGGAGATGGAGGTGGCCGTGGAGGCCGAGTCGGGGCAGAAGCTGTTGGAGTCGTAGGTCACGGCAGAGCCTGCGGCCTCAAAGTTCATGAAGTTGAGCGCGCTGGGGCCGGCGAGGATCGCGCCCTGGTGCTCCTTGACGCTGGTGTTGGCCAGCAGGTAGGTCTCGGGATCGCGCTGCGCGCCCAGGTAGTCCGCAGTGGACTGGATCTGCGGATAGCTCATGCCGTCGCCGATGAACAGGAACACGTACTTGGGAGCGGCAGGGGCCTCGGGCTCCTGCTGGGCGGGGGGCTCCTGCGCGGGGGCCTCGGTGGGCGCGGGGGCGGCGGTCGCCTCCTGCGCGGGAACGGTCTCTGCCTGCGTGCTGCAGCCCGCCAGCACGGCCGCCAGCGTCAGGACGGCCAACAGGGTCGCGATCAATCGTTTCATTGCTGTACTCCTCCGTAGTCATAGGTTTCGTGCCTTGGCACAGCTTCACTATACGGCTGCACTGTCAAGGTTGCGCCCTGCGCCGTGTAAACTCGGTGTTTACTCGCGCACGGGCGGCCTAGGCCGCGCAAAGGCTCTTTACAGGTCGAAAAAGCGTTGATATAATGAAAACATGGGCAAACAAGCGCGAAGGAGCGTGAAAAAAGCATGTATCGGGCCGTTGTCATCGACGATGAGAAATGGACGCTGATGGGCATCTGCCGCACCTTTCCATGGGAGCAGGAGGGGTTCGAGCCGCCCTTTGCCACCACGGACCCCGCCGAGGGGCTGGAGCACATCCTGGCGCTGCCGCCCGACGCGGTGTTTGTGGACATCCGCATGCCCGAGATGAGCGGCTTTGACCTGCTGGCAAAGGCGCGGGAGAACGGCGTGGCGTCGGAGTTCGTCATCATATCGGGGCTGCAGGACTTTGAATACACCCGCGCCGCACTCAAGTACGCCGCGTTTGACTACATCCTCAAGCCCCTGCACGAGGACGAGGCGCACGCGCTGCTGCACAAGCTGCGGCTGCACCTGGACGGGCAGCGCTCCTCGGCACGGCTGTCCGCGCCGCTGGAGGAGGTGCACCGCCGCCTGCTGGAGACGAGCGCAAACCAGGCGGAAAAGAGCGAGGAGGACCGTTTCTCGCAGCTGGTGCACTACATAGAGGAGCACCTGGACGAGCCGCTGCTGCTGCGGGACATCTCCGCGCGGTTCTACCTGACGCCCAACTACGTCAGCTGCCTGTTCCGCGAGCGGCTGGACACCACCTTCAGCGAGTACCTGAACACCCTGCGCATCCACAAGGCGCAAAAGCTGCTGCGCAACACGCAGCGCAGCGTGGAGGACATCGCGCAGTTCTGCGGCTATGCGGACGGCCACTACTTCTCCCGCGTGTTCCGCAAACAGATGGGCGTCAGCCCCATGCAGTACAGAAAGAACAGACAGCCATGAAACGAAACAGAAGCACAAGCATATCCCGGCGCATCACGCTCGTGCTGCTGCTGAGCATGACGGTTCTGCTGCTGGTGCTGGGCGGCTTTTTGTGGAACATGGTCTCGCAGACCACCCGCGAGATGCGCGCCTACGCGCTGTCGATGACCGAGAGCATGACGGGCATACTGGCCGACAAGACGCGCACCATCGAAAAGACCGCGACGCTCATCGCGCAGAACAGCTATGTGGAGGGCTACTTTGACTCCGACGATGTGTCGGAACGCACGGAGTACATCCGCATCTTCAACAGCCTGGCCGGAAACGCCATCAGCGAAAACCCGGACATACTGGCCATCTGCCTGGCGGACCCGGACGGCGTGGCCATCACCTCGGGCGCGCTGCTGGACTCGGTGGTGCTCTCCAGCCTGGAGCGGCAATACCCCGGGATCCTGACAAACGAGCCCTTTGAGCCCTTTTTCAGCGGCTCGCTGCTGCTGGAGGGGCGCTTCCCCTACTACGCCTACATCATGCCGGTCTACGACGCGGACAACCCCACGCCCATGACGCAGCTTGCCACCTGCATCGTGCTGTGCGACCTGCGGCTGGTGCAGGAGACGCTCAACGGGCAGCTGGCGGACTCCTTCCGCTCCATCCAGCTGCTGGACGCGGGCGGCTCGCTGCTGTGCACGCGGGAGGTCTCCACGCCGCGCACGGGCCAGGAGGAGCTCGTCGAGCACGCGGTATCCGACACCGGATGGACCATCCGCTATTACCTGGACTTTTCCGCGTTCTCCTTCAGCTCGCAGACGCTGGGGCTGCTGGGCGCGGTGTCGGTCATCTGCCTGGTGATGCTGGTGGCCATCGCCATCACCATCCACACGGGGCTGGCGCGGCCGGTGGACACGCTGATCCGCCGCCTGCAGGACGGCAAGGACCTGACGCGCATGGGGCTGCACTTTGGCAACGAGCTGGACATCATCGTGGACACCATCGAGAGCACCTTCGGGCGGCTGGAGCAGGCCTCAGAGGAGCGCCTGCAGAGCGAGACGCGCATGTACGCGATGCAGCTGCACCTGCGCGAGAGCGAGCTGTCCGCGCTGCAGAGCCAGATCAACCCGCACTTTCTGTACAACACGCTCGAGTGCATGCGCTCCATCGGGCTGTACTACAACAGCCCGGAGATCGTCACCATCTCCACCGCGATGACGGACATCTTCCGCTACTCCATCAAGGCCAGCTCCATGGTGCCGCTGAGCAGCGAGCTGGACGTCATCCGCAAGTACCTGTCCATCATCAGCATCCGCTTTGACAACCGGTTCCGCATCCATTTTGACATCGCGCCCGAGACCGAGGCGCTCATCATCCCCAAGATGACGCTGCAGCCCATCGTGGAAAACGCCATCTACCACGGGCTGGAGCCGCGCAAGGGCGAGGGGGTGCTGACCATCTATGCGCGCCTGCACGCGGGCGAGCTGGTGCTGGTGATCGAGGACAACGGCACAGGCATGAAGCCCGAGGACGTGGCGGCGATGAACCTGCTGCTGCGCAACCCCGACATGCCCATGGAGCAGGGCGGCAAGCGCTCCATAGGTCTGACCAACATCGCGCGGCGCATTCACCTGTTCTCGCAGGGCAAGTGCAGCGTGAGCATCTCCTCAAAGGAAAACGAGGGCACGACGGTGAGCGTGAAGCTCCCCGCGCGCACCGAATAGACGCAAAAACAGCCCGCCAAAAGCCTTCCCCTTGAGGGGAAGGTGGCTTTCGTCGCTTTAGCGACGAAAGACGGATGAGGTGAGCTTCAGCGCGACTGGGGCAGGGCTGGTGGTTGGCTATCACCTCATCAGTCGCTGCGGCGACAGCTTCCCCTCAAGGGGAAGCCAGGGGATCGTTGACGTCCATACCGGTTTTCAGACTGAAAAGCCCGCAGACCCGGGAAGAATCGGGGCTGCGGGCTGTTTTTTTGCGCCTATTTTGTGTAGATGCGGGGCTGCGCCTCCTGGGGGACCTGCTCAATCATGGTGTTGAGCTCGTCGAGCACGGGCTGAATACGGGGCGTCATCTGGTCGATCCACTGCTGCCAGAGTTCGGGCAGCTCCTCGGCCGTGGCGGTGGTGATCAGCTCGGTCATCTTGTCCATGGCCTGGGTGGTGACGTTGCCCACGGCGTTCTTGTGCTCGGCGGACAGGTAGGAGGACCCGTAGTCGAAGGTGCGCATGAAGCCGTTGTCGCGCAGGAAGCGGAAGTATTCGTCGGCGTCGTCGATGTACTGCTGCGGATAGGCGTGGCTGGGCGCCTCCTGCTGGGAGAGCGAACCGCCGTAGCGCAGGAAGAAGATGCGGCTGCCTTCGGGATAGGGATCGACCTGCACGCCGCTAAGCACCCTGGATTCCGGCCACAGGCACTCGATTCTCCCATCCTCGCCGTACTGCCAGTCCTTGCCCTCGATGCCGTAGGCGCGGAAGGCGACGCCCTCCTCCGTCAGCATCCAGTCCAGCATGTCCAGCCAGCGCTCCATCTTCTCCTGGCCGATGTCCGCTGCCATGAGCACCGCGCCGTAGTAGCACTGCGACTGCTTGCACCAGATGGTGCCGTCCGGGCCGATGACCTTGGCCAGCGCGCCGGCCTCGTTTTCGTCGATGTCGGGGAAGTTCTCCTTGATGGCCTTGCGGACGGCGTAGACTCTGGCCAGCGTGAACTGGTTGAACTCGCTGCCCATCAGGCCTGAGGCGTAGACGTTGTCAGGGGCCTGGCCCAGCGGGTTGTCCTGCCAGATGATGCCCTCGTCGTAGAGCTGCTTGGCGATGAGCAGGCCCTGCAGCGTCTCCTCGCGCGCGGCGGTCCAGACGTACTGGCCGTCCTTGGGAGAATACGCGCCGTAGCCGTACTCGGCGCTGGTCTGGTAGACGCCCATGGCGCTGGGGAAGTAGTACAGCTCCGTGCCCATGCCGATGGTGCGGCCCGCGCCGTTGCCGCCGGGGTCCTGCTCGACGAAGGCACGGTTGAGCTCCACCCACTCCTCCCAGGTGTAGACGTCGTTTTCCTGGTAGAGGCTCAGCTGCTTGGCCCAATCCCGCCGGTACATCCAGCCCATGCCGGACATGTAATTGTACTCGGGGTTTTCGCGGCGGCAGGGATGTGCGTACCGGCTGCCTTCAATGGTCATCAGCTCGTCGCCCACAAAGTCCTCCTTGTTGTAGATGGCCGCGATGTTGGGCCACCTCTCCTCCAGCTCCTCCAGCGACGGATAGGCGCTGAACATGCCCTGGAGCGACCAGTTGGCATACTCGGCGAACATGGACTCGTCCAGATCCATCCACATCAGGTCGGGCACATTGCCCGAGGACACCCAAAGGCGAACCATATCGTGCCGGTCGTTGAAGGCCATGGGGATCAGCTCGAACTCGACGTTGAAGCGCTGCTGAAAGCTGTCCCACAGCGCGGTGCCCGGCACCGACTCACCCTTTTCCACGTTGGCGGTGTAGGAGAACGTGCGGGAATAGGCGGGCGCGGCAGGCTGCGGCTCGTCGGACGGCATGGGCTGAACGCATCCGGTCATCGCCGTCAGCAGCAGGCACAGCAGCAGGCACAGCCACCGCTTACATCGCATACGCATACTATTTCCTCCCTCACATCACAAAAAGCACGGGGGCAGCGCAAAACGCTGTCCCTGTGCAAAGAAACGCGATCAGGCTCTGGACTTCTCCACGGCCTCCATCAGGCCCTTGATGTAGCCCACGGCGTAGAGCTGGCCCTGCACGCCATAGCTGGGCATGGCGGCGTTTTCGCCCTTCATGGTGGGGACGTGGTCGGGGCGGGCGATGCCGTCAAAGCCGACGTCGTAGTAGGTGCTCATGGCCTTGAACATGTCGGTCTTGCCGTCATCGTGGAAGGTCTCATGGAAGTTGTACTTGTCGCCTGCAACGTCGCGGAAGTGCACAAAGAATATCTTCTTCTGCTCGCCGAAGTGCCGAATGGCCGCGGGAATGTCTTCACCCATGGTGGAAAAGCACCCCTGGCAGAAGGTCATGCCGTTGACGGGGCTGTCGTAGAGCGAGAACACGCGGTCGAAGGCAGCCGCCGAGGTCAGGATCCTGCCGATGCCGCGCAGCTCGGGCACGGGCGGATCGTCGGGGTGCAGCGCCAGGTTGACGCCCAGCTCCTCGCACAGCGGCACGATCTCCTTTAAGAAGGCCTCCAGCGTGCGCCACAGCGTCTCGTGGCTCACCTTGCCCGCCCAGGTGTCCTCGACGCCCTTCATGTCGTCGTTGACAAAGCCGGTGACCGTCGCGCCGCCGCGGGTGGGGATGTCGGTGCGCGTGCGGAACCAGCCCAGCACGGGCATCCAGTTGTAGCAGATGGTGCGGATGTCCAGCTTCGCGCAGTTGCGCAGCAGCTCCTTGAACACCTCCAGCTCCTCGTCCGCGCCGGGCAGGCCGAGTTTGACCTTGTCCAGCGCCGTGGGGCCCTCGATGATGGAGAGCTTGAGGCCCTGGTCTGCATAGGCCTTTTTGAGCAGCGACAGGCTCTCAAAGGACTGCGGGGCGTAGGCGGGATCCAGCTGTGCCGGCCCGGAGATCACGTACTCCAGGCCCATCTGCTTCTGCAGATCTACCTTGATCTGGTCAAAGCCGCTGAAATACGCCAAACCGAGTTTCATCATATTGTGCGACCTCCTGAAAACGATCTGTTTCTTTCTGCACCGGAAGCCGCAGCGCAGCCGTATGCTTGCGACCGCGCTGCGGCTTTTCAGCCGGTGTATTGTCTTTCGATGTACTTACTTGAGGGTGGAAGCGACCTGCTTGCCGATGGTGTCGAGGTACTCGGCGGCCTCATCGACGGTCATCTCGCCCAGCATGATGCCCTCGGCACAGGCCTTGAACTCGGAATCCCAGCTGGCGAACGCCGCGGGAACATCGTCCCAGTAGGGCAGGCCGGTGACCACGTCGTTGTTGATGACCTTGTTCAGCTCCATGCCCAGGCGCTGGTTGGCGGTCAGGTCGGGCTCGATGGCGGCGTAGACCGCATCGCTGACGGGCATGCCGCGCACGGTGGACAGGATCTTGCCGGCCTCAACGTCGGACAGGATGTAGTGAATGAAGTCCGCGGCCTGGGGGATGTACTTGGAGTTGGCGCCCACGCAGTAGAACATGGTGGACTGGCACCAGCCGGCGCCGACTGCGCCCTGCGGGTAGTTGACCATGCCCAGCTCCTTATCGGGCACCATGTTGGCCAGCGCCTCGATGTTGGCCACGTTGATCTGACGGAGCAGCACCTTGCCGGAGGACAGCGAGTCGCTCAGGGGATCCAGCTCGACAAAGGACATGGACACCTCTGCGGGAGGCACGACGCCCTCCTCGGCCAGCTGGCCGTACAGGTTGTAATACTCCTTGAAGTGCTCGGGGTTGAAGTTGAAGGAATCGTTCTGCAGCGTCTTGTAGCCGTAGACGGAGGAGATGTAGTTCTGGTAGCCCTCATAGCGGCCGCGGCCGTCGCCCATGGGCCACACGCCCTCGGGCAGCTTGGTCTTGGCGTCGCGCGCCCAGGCGATCATGTCGTCCCAGGACCAGCCGATCTGCGGCTCGGAGATGCCGTACTGTGCCAGGTCCTCCTTGATGTAGACGATGCCGGTGCCGTTGGCGCCGACGGGCGCGCCGTAGAGCTTGCCATCGGTCTTGTAGTTCTCAATCAGGTTCTCAGACAGCACGTCGGACAGATCCAGCACGCCGGTCAGGTCGGCAATCTGGTTCTGCTCGATGAAGGTCGCAATCTTGGCGGCGTCCATCTGGAACACGTCGGGCATGGAGCTGGACGCGGCCAGCACCGCCATCTTCTCCCAGTAGCCGTCCCAGGCGCTGTACTCAGTGGTGATCTTGATGTTGGGGTTCTGCTCGCAGTAGAGCCTGGTCATCTTCTCGGTGGCCTCGTGGCGCACGTCGGAGCCCCACCAGGTGAACTTCATCTCGATGACCTCGCCGTCAGCGGCAGGCGCTTCGGCAGCGGGCTCATCCGCAGGGGTTTCGGCAGCGGGCGCATCCGCTGCGGGAGCGTCGGCGGCGGGAGCATCCGCCGCAGGGGTGGTGGCGTCGCTGCAGCCGGCCATCGTCAGAACCAGTGCCAGTGCGAGCAGTACCGCTAGGAACTTCTTTGCCTTCATGTGTTTTTCCTCCTTGATCTATTGCAATTCTTGGATTGCCTAACCCTTGAGGCCCGTGGTGGCCACGCCCTCGACGAACTCCTTCTGGTTGAGGAAGAAGATGAGCAGCGAGGGGATGATGGACAGCAGCGACATGGCCAGCAGCTCGCCCCAGCGGATCTCCGCCTGGTCGATGAACATGCGCAGGCCGAGGCTGACGGTGAACTTGGGCGCGGAGTTGAGATAGAGCATCTGGGCCTGGAAGTCGTCCCAGCTCCAGATGAACGCGTAGATGGCGACGGTTACGAAGGAGGGCCGCATCAGCGGGAAGATGACGTTCCAGTAGATGCGCCAGGTGCTCGCGCCGTCGATCTTGGCGGCCTCGTCCAGCTCTCGTGGGATGCCGCGGACGAACTGCACCAGCAGGAAGATGAAGAACGCGCCGCCGCCCAGTATGTGGCCGAGCGTCAGGGGGACGTAGGTGTCGATGAGCTTGAGCTTGTTGTACATGATGTACTGCGAGATGATGGTGACCTGGCCGGGCAGCATCATGGTCACAAGCAGTATGGCAAACCAGATGTTCTTGAACTTGAAGTTCAGGCGGCCGAAGCCGTAGGCCACAAGCCCCGCGCTGAACACCGCGCCCAGCACGCAGATGCTCGAGACGATCAGCGAGTTGCGGAAGAAGGTGCCAAAGCTCAGGGTCTCGGTGACGTGCCAGCCGTTGATGTAGTTGGCAAACGACCAGACTTTGGGCAGCAGGTCCTTGGAGCTCATCTCGGCGGTGGTCTTGAAGGATGCGAAGAACCACCACAGGATGGGATAGACCATCACAAAGGACATCAGGATCAGCAGCAAATGATTGAGTATCTTCTTGTAATTGATGCTTTTGCCTTTCTTTTTGGCGATGACGCTCATGCTTTTGCCCCTCCCCTCTTTAGGAATCGTAGAACACCCAATACTTGGATGCGATGAAGTTGACGGCGGTAAAGCCCGCGATGATGGCCAGCAGGATCCACGCCAGCGCGGCTGCGTAGCCCATCTGGTAGGAGGTAAATGCCTTCTCATAGAGCATCAGCGCGTAGACGTAGGTGGAGTGCGCCGGGCCGCCGGCGGAGACGAGGAAGGCGGAGTTGAACTGCTGGAACGCGCCGATCATGCTGTTGATGAGGTTGAAGAAGATGACCGGCGAGAGCATGGGCAGCGTGATGTTGAAGAAGCGGCGGATGGGGCCCGCGCCGTCGACGCAGGCGGACTCGTACAGGCTCTTGGGGATCTGCTTGAGGCCCGCCAGGAAGATGATCATGCTCGAGCCGAACTGCCAGACGTTGAGCAGCACCAGCGTGGGCATGGACCAGGTGGTGCTGGCCAGCCAGGGCACGCTGTCGATGCCAAGGAGGTTGAGTATGGTGTTGACGTAGCCCTCCAAGCCGAAGATGTTGCGCCACACCACGGACACCGCCACGCTGCCGCCCAGCAGCGAGGGCAGGTAGACCAGCGTGCGGTACAGGCTCATGCCGCGCACGGCCTTGTTGAGCATCATGGCGACCAGCAGCGCAAAGATCAGCTTGACCGGAACCGACATCAGCACGAACTTGAAGGTGGCCTTGAGCGACTTTTCAAAGGTAAAGTCGATGGTAAATATGTTTTTGTAGTTCTGCAGGCCCACCCAGTTTGGCTCCGCGAACAGCGAGTAGTCCGTAAAGGACAGGTAGAACGAATAGAGCATCGGCCAAGCCTGCAGCAGCAGGAAGCCGAGCATCCAGGGGGCGATGTACAGGTAGCCCTCCCAGTTCTGCTTGAGCTTCTTGGCACGGATCATTCTCTTGCGCTCTTTTTCAACAAGCGACAGGTTCACAATACCGCTCCTCCCTCTTTCGGGCACCGCAGCCCCGCCGCGCATGCCGTCGAATTTGTTAAGTTCATATTATAAAACATTAAACAAATTCTCTACGGCCTCATCTTTCCAAAATGTGGACAAATCTACGTTTTTGGCACAAGTAGACAAAAGTAGCCCCCGAAACGCTGCGTTTCAGAGGCTATGTTGGGCGATATGCGCAAGGGTGGCTTGGGTGCGCATGAGGGGGGGCTGGAGCTTGACGGACACCTCATCAGTCGCCTTCGGCGACAGCTTCCCCTCAAGTGGAAGCCTTGGCTGAGGTCGTTCTGGGCAGCAGGGGCCGATGTTCAAAGTTGTTTTTTCGCAGAAACAGACCCCGAAACATTGCGTTTCAGGGTCTGTTTTGCGTTTGTTGCGGGGTCAGTCGATGTGCTCCCAATCCTGGGCAAACAGGCCGCCGGCGCCCCCGGTGTGCAGGAAGAGCACGTTGTCCTCAGGGCGATAGGCGCCCTCCCGCGCCCGGCGGACCAACGCGGCGAAGGCCTTTCCGGTGTAGCAGGTGTCCAGCACGATGCCCTCCAGGCGCATCATCATGGCGATGGCGGCGTTGCCCTCCTGCGAGGGGATGGAGTAGCCGGGGCCGCACATGTCCAGCAGTTCTGGCACGGGGATGTCCACCTGGACGCCGAGCAGCTCTGCGGCCTGCCGCATGAGGTCCGGCACGATCACGTCGAAGGGGTCGCTGTCCACCATGGCGCACAGCACCCGGGTGCCCGGCAGGTAGAGCTTTGCGCCCAGCACGGAGCCTGCCGCGGTGCCGCCCGAGCCGCACGCGCAGACGATGTGGTCAAAGTGCACGCCGGATCCGGCGATCTCCTTCATGCAGTCGACATAACCCAGGCTGCCCAGCGCGTTGGAGCCGCCGCAGGGGATCTTGTAGACCTTGCGGCCCATCTCCTGCGCGATGCGGTCCATCTCCTCGTAGATGTCGTCATAGCTGTCGGTGTCCACAAAGCGGACCTCCACGCCCATCAGGTGGTTGAGGATCTGGTTGCCGCGGCGGGCGGTGATGCCGCGCTTTTTGAGCACCAGCACGCAGTCCATCCCCATGCGCAGCGCGCAGGCGGCCGTCAGCATCGCGTGGTTGCTCTGGGCCTGGCCGGTGGTCATCACCAGGTCGTAGCCCTGACGCTTGGCGTCGGCCAGCAGGTACTCCAGCTTGCGGACCTTGTTGCCGCCCAGCGCCACGCCGCACAGGTCGTCGCGCTTGATCCAGACGTTTGTACCCAGCTCGCGGCTGAGGTTGGGCAGGCGGTACAGGGGCGTCGGGTACAGCCCCAGGGATACTTTTTCAAAAGCGTTCATAGGCAAGCTCCTTTCCTGCGCTCCATTTTAGCACAGGTACATTTTGCTTGACAAGTCCGCTCTCCTCCTTTATAATCAAGTTTGTAACATGCCAAAATACGATAAACCGTTGCTTGGCAGGTTGGACCCTTCCCCTTTTTTTCGGGAAGTAAGGCCGAACGGACAGCCGGGTCGATAGCCGATGCGGGGTATAAACTCGCACGCAGCTTTCGCTGCATCTCATTGATTGAGTTAAAAGCTCAATTTCCCAAGTGGATCCCCTCGGGGGTCCGTGTTAAGAGCACACACTTGCGAAACGGTCAATAAGAGTAGTAAAAGTATGATTGCTATATAGGCTCTGTCAATCCGTTCCATCAGGCCGCCGGGAAGGCTCCCGTCAAGGGGGGCGTCCCGTTTTTTCCCTGAATGCTGTTTGGACGCAGGTATGTGCTTGGCGCATATCTGCGTTTTTTGTCATATTTTGGCAAAGGGGGAGGATTCTGTGAGAAAGATGCGTCTGGATCAGAGCCGCGCGCCCATCTACGAGGCGCTGGAGCGCTTCCGGCAGATGCGCGTGGTGCCCTTTGACGTGCCCGGCCACAAGCACGGCCGGGGCAACCCGGAGCTGACCGCGTTCCTGGGCCAGAAGTGCCTGGACGTGGACGTCAACAGCATGAAGCCGCTGGATAACCTGTGCCACCCAGTGTCGGTCATTCGCGAGGCGGAGGAGCTGGCGGCGGAGGCCTTCGGCGCATCGCACGCGTTTTTGATGGTGGGCGGCACGACCAGCTCGGTGCAGAGCGTGGTGCTGACGGCCTGCAAGCGCGGCGACGAGATCATACTGCCGCGCAACGTGCACCGCAGCGTGATCAACGCGCTGGTGCTGTGCGGCGCAGTGCCCGTGTACGTCAACCCCGAGGTGGATCAGCGGCTGGGCATCTCGCTGGGCATGACGCGGGAGGCGGTCCAAAAGGCGATCCGCGAGCACCCGAGGGCGGTGGCGGTGCTGGTGAACAACCCGACCTATTACGGCATCTGCTCGGACCTGCGGGCCATTGTGAACATGGCGCACGCGGCGGGGATGCTGTGCCTTGCGGACGAGGCGCACGGCACGCACTTCTACTTTGGCAACGGGCTGCCCATCTCGGCGATGGAGGCGGGCGCGGACATGGCGTCGGTGTCCATGCACAAGAGCGGCGGGAGCCTGACGCAGTCCTCCCTGCTGCTGACCGGCCCCAACGTACACGCGGGCTATGTGCGGCAGATCATCAACCTGACGCAGACCACCTCGGGCAGCTATCTGCTGATGAGCAGCCTGGACATCTCGCGGCGCAACCTGGCGCTGCGGGGGCGGCAGGTGTTCCATCAGGTGGCGGACATGGCGGAGTACGCGCGCGAGGAGATCAACGCCATCGGCGGGTACTACGCGTTCGGCCGAGAGCTGCGCAACGGCGACTCGGTGTTCGACTTTGACGCGACCAAGCTGTCGGTGCACACGCTGGACATCGGGCTTGCGGGCATCGAGGTGTACGACATACTGCGCGACGAGTACGACATCCAGATCGAGTTTGGCGACATCGGCAACATATTGGCGTACCTGTCCATCGGCGACCGGCCGCAGGAGCTGGAGCGGCTGGTCAGCGCGCTGGCAGAGATCCGCAGGCGGTATCAAAAGGACGGCAGCGGCCTGCTCAAGCAGGAGTACATCGACCCCATCGTGGTGACCTCGCCGCAGGAGGCGTTCTACGCGCAAAAGGTCAGCCTGCCGCTGCGGCAGGCCGAGGGGCATGTGTGCAGCGAGTTCGTGATGTGCTACCCGCCCGGCATCCCGATCCTGGCGCCCGGCGAGCGCATCACCGCGGAGATACTGGATTACATCGAATACGCCAAGGGCAAGGGCTGCAGCATGACCGGCCCGGAGGATCCTGAGATTCTGCGGCTGAACGTACTGAAATGAGGAGGAAACAGCGATGGAAATGTGGTTCAGCGAGCTGCACACGCCGGATGTGAAGCACTCCATCCGCGTGACAAGGCATCTTTACGCCAAGCGGAGCAACTACCAGCAGATCGACATCTTTGAGACGCCGGAGTACGGCCGGGTGCTGACGCTGGACGGCAACGTGCAGCTGACCGAGCGCGACGAGTTCATCTACGACGAGATGATCACGCACGTGCCCATGGCGGTGCACCCGGGCATCCGCGACATACTGGTCATCGGCGCGGGCGACGGCGGCGTGGTGCGGGAGCTTACGCGCTACGACCGCGTGCGGCGCATCGACCTTGTGGAGATGGACCCGCAGGTGGTGGAGGCCTGCCGCGAGTTCCTGCCCGGCAACGCCTGCCGCATGGACGACCGGCGCGTGCACATCTACTTTGAAAACGCGCTGCGGTTCATCCGGCGGTGCGAGGGGGCCTATGACCTGATCATCGTGGACTCCACCGACCCCTTCGGCCCCTCCGAGGGGCTGTTCACGCGCGAGTTCTACGGCAGCTGCTTCAACGCGCTCAAGGAGGACGGCATCATGGTCAACCAGCAGGGCAGCCCCTTCTACGCGCACGATGCCGAGGCCATGAAGCGCAGCCACAAGCGCATCGTGGAGACCTTCCCCATCTCCAAGGTGTATCAGGCGCACATCCCTACCTATGCGGCGGGGTACTGGCTGTTCGGATTCGCCAGCAAGAAGTATCACCCCACCAACGACGTGGACATGGCCGCGTGGAACGCGCTCAACCTGCGCACGCGCTATTATACGCCGAGGCTGCACATCGGCGCGTTCGCGCTGCCCGCCTTTCTGGAAGAAATGCTGCTGGAGGTGGAGGACTAATGCCTTTGGAGAGGAACGTTGAGACCTTTATCGGCTGCGACGCGGAATATGCGGACGCGTCTATTGTGCTGTTCGGCGCGCCGTTTGACTCCACGACGTCCTTCCGCCCCGGCGCACGGTTCGGCCCGGCGGCGATGCGGCACGAGAGCTTCGGGCTGGAGACGTACAGCCCCTATCAGGACGCGGACCTGACGGACTACGCGGTGTTCGACAGCGGCGATCTGGAGCTGTGCTTCGGCAGCGCGGAGCAGGCGCTGCGGGACATCGAGGAGCGGGCGGAAGTGATCCTGCGGGACGGCAAGCTGCCCGTGCTGCTGGGCGGCGAGCATCTGGTGACGCTGGGCAGCTTCCGGGCGGTATTCCGGCATCACCCGAACGTGCACGTCATCCACTTTGACGCGCACGCCGACCTGCGCGACGACTATCTGGGCGCGAAGCTGAGCCACGCCTGCGTGCTGCGGCGCTGCCACGAGCTGGTGGGCGACGGGCGCATCCACCAGTTCTGCATCCGCAGCGGCGAGCGCGAGGAGTTCCGCTTTGCCGCGCGGCACACGGACCTGCACGCGCTGACGCTGGACGGGCTGGACGAGGTGGTGGATCAGCTCAAGGCGTCGGGCGCGCCGGTGTACTTCACCATCGATCTGGACTGTCTCGACCCCTCGGCGTTCCCCGGAACGGGCACGCCGGAGGCCGGCGGCGTCAGCTTTACGCAGCTGCTGGCGGCGATGCGGAAGGTCGCGGAATGCCGCATTGTGGGCGCGGATGTCAACGAGCTTGCGCCCATGCTGGACGCGTCGGGCGCGTCCACCGCGACGGCCTGCAAGGTGCTGCGGGAGCTTCTGCTTGCGATACTCAAAAACAGATAACGGGAGGAAACAACTATGAGCAAGGTATTGGTCATCGGCTGCGGCGGGGTTGCGTCCGTGGCGATCCACAAGTGCTGTCAGGTCAGCGAGGTGTTCACGGAGCTGTGCATCGCCAGCCGCACCAAGGAAAAGTGCGACAGGCTGGCGGCGGAGCTTTCCCCCAAGACCGCCACGAAGCTCACCACCGCGCAGGTGGACGCGGACGACGTTGAGCAGGTGGTGGCGCTGATCAAAAGCTACCAGCCCGATCTTGTGATGAACATCGCGCTGCCCTATCAGGATCTGACCATCATGGAGGCGTGCCTGCGCTGCGGCGTCAACTACATGGATACCGCCAACTACGAGCCGGAGAACTTAGGCGACCCCGCGTGGCGCGCGGTTTACGAGAAGCGCTGCAAGGAGGCCGGGTTCTCGGCGTACTTTGACTACAGCTGGCAGTGGGCGTTCCGCGAAAAGTTCGAGGCCGCGGGGCTCACCGCGCTGCTGGGCTGCGGCTTTGACCCGGGCGTGACGCAGGCCTACTGCGCCTACGCCAAGAAGCACGAGTTTGACGCCATCGACACCATCGACATACTGGACTGCAACGGCGGCGACCACGGCTACCCGTTCGCCACCAACTTCAACCCGGAGATCAACCTGCGCGAGGTGTCCGCGCCGGGCAGCTACTGGGAGGACGGTCACTGGGTGGAGATCCCGGCGATGTCCGTCAAGCGTGAGTACGACTTCGATCAGGTGGGGCGCAAGGACATGTACTTGCTGCACCACGAGGAGATCGAGTCCATCGCGCTGAACATCCCCGAGGCCAGGCGCATCCGCTTCTTCATGACCTTCGGTCAGAGCTATCTGACGCATATGAAGTGCCTGGAAAACGTGGGTATGCTGTCCACCACGCCGGTGCTGTTTGAGGGCCGCGAGATCGTGCCCATCCAGTTCCTCAAGGCGCTCCTCCCCGACCCCGCCAGCCTCGGCCCCCGCACCCACGGCAAGACCAACATCGGCTGCATCTTCACTGGCAAAAAGGACGGCAAGGACAAGACCTAACACTATCAAAGATAATTGTATCTCCGCTCTTGGCTTTCTTATAAAGCTTATTCCATTCGGGTCTATCAATCTTAGTTCCTGTAAAGGCTTCTTCAATTATCACCGCTTCGGGGTATGCCTCTTTGATATTTCTAATCTGTCTTTCAATACTCTGCTTCTTTTGGCTTATTCTACAGTAACCATACATACACATTATTAATATCTCCTTTATAAGTAGACTTATTGCCGTTCGTCATTATTGCTACTAATAATATACTACAATTTTCTATCAATATCAATACTTTTGACTACTTTTTATTGCAACGTCATATTGACTACTACCAAAGCAAAGAAAAAGGGAAAGCCTTGCTTTCCCTTTAATCTATCTATTACCAATTCTTGAGGCGTTCAGTAGGTGCAACTTTCTTTTCCTTAGCTACAGGAAGCAGTTCGGGAGCATACTTCTCACAGAACTTTCTAACTGCATTAAGATGGTTATACTTTTCTACTGCGTTGCCGTCCTTGTCTTGGAAAGCTACTGCCTTAAACCACGCCTTGTCATTAGAGTAATTTGCTTCGATGAAATCAAGCATTTCATCAAGAGTAATCTTCTTATAGTCTGTTGCTTCAAACTTAACTGCCATTGTTATTGCCGCCTTTCTTTATCTATTGGTTGTTGCTTACACTAATGATACATCTGCTAATTCAATAAGTCAAGTAATAAAAAAAGAACAGTTGCTTGTAAAAAGCAACTGTTCGACAAATTGTAATTTGCAGTTATCTATACTCATTTGGAATTTCGATATGAAATGTCTCACACAATAACTTCACATCATGTGCATCATTTTCATCAAACTCGTATCCCAGATGGAACATTACTTGACTATATGGTTCAATACAGGAAACCTC
>JAXEXP010000103.1:0-36489 GCA_034113365.1 Candidatus Spyradocola sp. | reverse complement strand
GTCATCCCCCCAACACCCCACAAAAAAGAGCCCTTCCTCAGGACTCTTTTTCTTTTCCCTTTTCCCACACAAACATCGTGCTGACAAACAGCGTCACCGGGAACACCGTCCCCAGCAGCAGCCCGGCCTTGAGTCCCAGCTGCTCCGCCGTCAGCCCCGCCTGCGCCGCGAACTGCGTCAGCTGCGGCACGGCCTGCGCGCCGTCGGACACCAGCCCCGCCAGCCACGGCCCCACCGAGCAGCCCAGGTCGCCCATCACGGCCAGTATCGCAAACAGCGCCGTGCCCGCCGTCGGGAACCGCGCCGCCGACATCGACAGCGCCCCCGGCCACATGATGGACACCGAGAAGCCGCACACCGCGCATCCCGCCAGCGCCGCCACGGGGTTGCCCGACAGCGCCGCGGTCAGGTAGCACGCCACGCACAGCAGCCCGCAGCCCATCAGGCACTTCTTCAGCGGCAGCCTGCTGCCCATCCTGCCGTAGATCATGCGCCCCAGCCCCATCAGCACCGCGAACATGCACGGCCCGGCCAGGTCGCCGATCACCTTGCTCACGCCCAGCGCCTTTTCCGCGAACGTGGACGCCCACTGGCTCATCACCAGCTCGCTCGCGCCCGCGCACACCATGATGAGCATCGCCACCAGGAACGCGGGCGTGCGCAGCAGCGTGCCCAGCTTCATGCCACCGCCTTCGCCGCCCACCACCGGCGCAAAGGGCGCGCGCACGAACAGCAGCGCCGAGCACGCCGGCACGATCACCCAGCACAGCGGCAGCACCTGCCACGCGCTGCGCCCGATCACAAACAATAGCAGCGTAGACCCCAGCACCGTAGCCACCTGCCCCCAGCAGTAGAAGGAGTGCAGCATGCTCATCGCCGCCGCCTTTTCGTCGCCGGGCATGGCCTCGATCGTGGGACTGACCAGCACCTCGGCCAGTCCGCCGCCCACCGCCATCAGGATCACCGCGATGGACAGCCCGATGTAGGGCGGCAGTACCGACGGCAGCACCGACAGCAGGATAAGCCCCACCGCGATGCAGCTCTGCCCGCCGATCAGGCAGGCCCGGTAGCCGAATTTCTCCGCCAGCTTGATGGAGATCATGTCCACGCACAGCTGCGTGACAAAGTTCATCAGGATCAAACGCCCCAGCATCTCATACGAAATGCCGTACTGCTGCTGAAACACCACGAACAGCAGCGCGGGCAGGTTGTTCTGGATCGCCTGCGAAATGATCGCGCCATAGCAGGCCAGCTTGGTCGTCCGGTAGGTCGGTCTCATAAGCCTTTCGTACCCCACTTATATATTTATTTCATCAGCGTCAGCGCCTCGGCGCACTCCTCCACGCGGCGCAGCACGGTCTCTACCTCTTCGTCGGTGAGCAGCAGCAGGTTGAGCGTGATGCCGTTGGGGCTGTCGTCCGAGCGCGCGGCGAGGATCGCCGGGTCGCCGTTTTCCAGCATCTCCACCAGCGCCTCGGCCGAGTAGGAGCCCAGTATGTCCAGCGCCATGCGCGGGTAATTCTGCCCCTGCGGCCCGGGGAACACCCTGCGGCACTCAAAGTACCCCGCCTTCTCCACGCGGTGTCGCTCCTCCCGGATGATGCGGTTGACGCGCTCGATGCGCTCGGCATAGTCGTCCCCCGCCAGATACTCCTCCAGCGCCGTGAACAGCCCCACGATCTCCTCCCGGCCGATGTTGGCCACGGAGGCCACGCTGTGCCGGGGCGGCGCGATGGACAATATTGCGTCGGTGAGCCACTTCTTGCCCACCACAAGGCCGCTGCCCGACGGCCCGCGCAGCGCGCGCCCGCCCGCAAAGATCGCCGCGGCCGCGCCCGCCTTGGTGTACTTCCACAGGCTCTCCTTGGGCGGGATCTGCGCCGCCGCGTTGACCACCAGCGGCAGCCCCGCCTCGTTTGCAACGCTCAGCGCCTCTTCAAAGGTCAGCGTATTCCTGCCGTGCAGCTCGGCGTAGAAAATGGCGCAGGTGCGCTCGGTGATGGCCTCGCGCAGCTTCTCGCACTCGTGCGCGCCCGCGTCCGCCGCCACAAGGCGCGCGCCCGTGACGCACATTTCGCCGTCAAAGTACGCCTTCTGCGCCTTGAGCACCAGGATCTCGTTGCGCAGGCCCTGTGCGTCGGGCAGGCTCATCAGCTTTTCAGGTTCGCCGCCCGTCATCAGCACGGCCGCGCACAGCATCATGCCCGCCGCCGTGCCCGAGACCACCACCGCGCCCTCGTTGTCCGTCATCTCGGCGATGCGCTCGCCCACCGCGCGGTGCAGCTCATCCATGCGCACGAAGGAGCGCGACGCTTCCTCCATCGCGTCCAGCACCGCCTTGGTGGGCAGGCTGCCGCCCAGCGAGGAGAGGAAGTCCAGCGCGTTGATGTACGTCTTGACCTTCAGTTCCTTGTAGACCGTCACGCCTTGATACCTCCCTTGCTCAGCTTCTCATAGCAGGTGATCATGCCCTCCACCAGCACGGGCACCTCCTCCGGCTCCATGTTGAGCGTGTTGATGGTGACGCCGTTGTGCCACTCCCACGCGCCCACCAGGATGCCGGGGTCCAGCGCCAGCAGCGCGTCCTTGAGCGCCATGGCGGACACGCCGCCCAGCACCTCCGCGCCCAGCCAGCGGTAGGTCTGCCCCGAGGGGCCGGGGTAGAGCACCGAGGTCTTGAAATATCCCGTATCGTCCAGCGCTTGCGCGATGCGCTCGCGCATGGCGCTCATCTCCTTGAGCCGCTTTTCCATCTGTCCCGGCTGCAAAAACGCCTTGAGCGCCTGATACACGCTGATGATCTCCTCGCGGCCCTCCTTGGTGGTGCGCGCGATGCCCGTGCGCGGCGGCGCGACCATCTTCATCAGGTCCACCAGCGCGCGGCGGCCGACGAGTATGCCGCTCTGCTGCGCCCCGCGGATGGCCTTGCCCCCGGCAAAGATCGCCAGATCCGCGCCGTTGTCCACGGTGTAGCGCCACAGGTTCTCCATCGGCGGCAGCTGGCCCGAGGCCTGCACCACCATGTAGGCGTCGTGCTGATGCGCCAGCAGCGTCAGCCGGCGCAGCGGCGGGCACTTGGCGGACAGCTCCTGCGTGTCGCAGTAGACGATGGCGCAGGTGCGCGGCGTGATGGCCGCCTCCACGTCCTCGATGGACACGTGCTGCCCCAGCCCCACGTCCACCACCTTGCCGCCCGCGGCGCGGATGGCAAAGCTGACCGAGCTTTTGCGCTCCCGGATCACGATGAACTCGTTGCGCAGCTGCGTGCTGTCGGGCAGCTGTGCGAACAGCTCGGGCTCGGGATGGCGCACCATGCACACGGCGCTGGCGATGAGCATGCCCGCCGCCGTGCCCGCGGTGACGAACGCCGCCTCATTGCCCGTCATGCGCGCGATCTCGCGCCCCACGGCCTCCCGCAGGTCCTCGATGTGCACATAAGCGGATGCCGCGTCCCGCATGGCGTCCAGCGTCTCCTTCTCCATGCGCGAGGACCCGTAGGCCGACACCGCGTCCCACGCGTTGATATACTTTTTCACCTTGAGCCGCTGATAAATGTCCATCCGCGTTCCTCCTTTTCCAGAAAAAGGATACCAAACCATTCCCGCTTTGTCAATCAAGCCCATGTTATGTGCAAAAAAACACCCCGTAATCTCTCCCCTCCAGCCATCCCCATGAGGAGAAAATCCCCCGCGCTCCCAAGCCACCCCCAGAACGCCCAAAAGCCTTCTCCTTGAGGAGAAGGTGGCGCGGCAGCGCCGGATGAGGTGTCCCCCGCGCTCCCAAACTTCCCCCAGAACGCTCCAAAATCCTTCTCCTCAAGGAGAAGGTGGCGCCCTTCGGAGGGGCGAAGCCCTGGAGGTCGAGCGTTTTGGAAGAAACAGTCCGGTGGACTGTTTCTGGAAAATAAGCCGACCGGAACACCGGGCTTTCCTGAAGGAGAAGTTCGGTGCGCACACGGAGGGGCGAAGCCCTGAAGCATGAGCGTTTCGGAATAAGGGCTCCTGTGGAGCGCTTATGGAGAATAAGCCATGCGGAACACCGGAACAGCCTGAAAGGCTGGTTCGGTGCGCAGTCACCGGATGAGGTGCCCCCCGCGCACCCCACCTCCAACGCGCCGCACACACCACACCCGGCTTCGCACTGCACACCCGTGCGGCGCCCCGCCGCCCGCAGGCGGCCGTTCCTCCCCGGTTTCCGTCGAGGAAACCATAGACCCTCCGGCCCCTCCCCCTTCATGGGGGAGGGGCCGGAGGGTCATCCCCCGCATTGCGCCCTATACCCTATTCCATTTTCGCCCTGCATATTCCACACTCACGCCTCCACCTGCCGCGTCAGCGTGATGATGGAGATCTGAGGCGGGTTCCACAGCCGGAAGTTCAGCAGTCCACCGTAAGTAGTGCCCAACCCCGTGCTGACGTACTGGTACGTCGCGCTCACCTCGCGCAGCCCCGTCAGGTACCGGCTCTCGGGGAACCAGCCGCCGCGGGGCAGCTGCGCGTTCTCCGCCTTGAGCGCCCCGATGAAGGGTAGGCAGATCTGCCCGCCTAAGTGATGTCCCGCTAGGATCAGATCCGCCTCGCCAAAGATCGCCGTGGAGCTCTCCGACTGCAGGCTGGGGTCCAGGCAGGGCATGTGCGTGAGCATCACCGTCAGGTCGTTGTGCTGCCGCTCTTCCATCTTGTCGGCAAAGACCTGGTAGCGCGCCTTGCGGTAGAGTATGGACTGCACCGTCTCGTCGTCCAGCGTCTCGTCCGCCAGCCTTCCGTCCAGCGAGGAAATGGAGCTTGCGGTGTCCAGCACCAGCGCGCTTGCAGGCATCAGCCACAGCCGCGTGTCGCCCTCGCTGATGGCCACGGGCACGTCCAGGTAGGTCGCGCCCCTGCTCTGCGCCGCCTCCACCCAGTCCGCCGGGCCGAAGCTGCCGTCCTGCCGCGTGCAGGTGGCGGGCGGGTCGTTGTCCCCGGTGATGAAGTACACGGGCTTTCCCTGTGCGGCAAAGTAATCCAGCGCCTGATAGAACCCCGTGGTGTCGCCATCCGTGCCCAGCACGTCGCCCGTCATCACCACAAGGTCGTAGTCATAGTCCTCCAGCGCGCGCGCCAGGGTCTCGCCCTCCTCGCCGAACTGCCTGTCGCGGATGTCGCTGATGTGCAAGATCGCGGTGCCCTCCATGTCCTTGGGCAGCGTGGGCATGGAAAAGCGCACCTCGTCCACCACGATGCGGCTGTTGTCGTACACCACCGCGCACACCAGCAGCAGCACGAGCAGCAGCGGCACCACCAGCGACATCGGATTGAACTTGCGCCGCACCCGAAACAGCTTTTTCGTCTCGCGCGACATCTTCAGCTTCATTCCGCGCACGCCCCCACCGCCTTTTTTCAGCATTCTTTCGCATCATTATATCACATTCCCCACTGTCGGGCAAGACGGCGCAAAAAAGCCGCCTGCCGGGGAAGGACAGGCGGCTGCAAACTCAGCGGTAGATGATGCTCTCACGCGCGGGGCCGTTGGAAACCATGGACACGCGCACGCCCACGCTCTTTTCGATGAACTCCACGTACCGGCGCGCGTTTTCCGGAAGCTCGTTGAATGTCTTTGCGCCGGAGATGTCGCACTTCCAGCCGGGCAGCGTCTCGATGACGGGCTTGCACTTGTCCAGCAGCGGCGTCACGGGGAAACGGTCGATGCGCTGGCCGTCCAGCTCATAGGCCACGCACACCGGGATCTCGTCCAGGTAGCTCAGCACGTCGATGTTGGTCAGCGCCACGTCGGTCGCGCCCTGCAGCAGGCAGCCGTAGCGCGCCGCCACCACGTCGAACCAGCCCACGCGGCGCGGACGGCCGGTGGTCGCGCCGAACTCGCCCTTGTCGCCGCCCCTGCGGCGCAGCTCGTCGGCCTTGTCCTCCTCCAGGATCTCGGACACGAACGCGCCCGCGCCCACCGCCGAGGAGTACGCCTTGAGCACCGTGATCACCTGCTTGATCTCATAGGGCGGAATGCCCGCGCCCACGCAGGCAAAGCCCGCAAGCGGCGAGGAGGACGTCACCATGGGATAGATGCCGTTGTCGGTGTCCTTGAGCGACCCAAGCTGCCCCTCGAGCAGGATGCGCTTGTCCTCTTTGATGGCCTGATGCAGGAACGCCGCCACGTCGCCCACCAGCGGACGCAGCCGCTCGCGGAAGGACACGAGGTATTCATACATCTCCTCGGGATCGATCAGCGAGAACAGCTTCTTCTCCTCATCGTTGCGCGCCACGCGCTCGTCGACGTGGTAGACGTTGATCAGCTGTGCGTTCTTGAGCGCCGCGATCTCCTTAAGGTGCTCGCGCAGCAGCTCGTCGTGGAAGATCTCGCACACCTGAATGCCCTTTTTCATGTATTTATCGGAGTAAAACGGCGCGATGCCCGACTTGGTGGAGCCGTAGGCCTTGTCGGCCAGGCGCATCTCCTCCAGCGTGTCGAACTGGATGTGGTAGGGCATCAGCACGTGCGCGCGGTCAGAGATGAGCAGCTTGGGCATCGGCACGCCCTTGGAGAGCACCTCGGCGTCCAGCTCGCGGAACAGCTTGGAAAGATCCAGCGCCACGCCCATGCCGATGACGTTGGTCACGTGCGGGTTGAACACGCCGCTGGGCAGCAGATGCAGCGCCGAGCGCCCGTATTCATTAATGATGGTGTGACCGGCGTTCGCGCCGCCCTGGAAGCGGACCACGATGTCCGACTGCGCGCCGAGCATGTCCGTGATCTTGCCCTTGCCCTCGTCGCCCCAGCAGCCGCCAACAATCGCTCTTACCATGGTGAAACCTCCTGTCGTACTCGGAAAAGAAGGGAATGGAACTAAAATATAATAGAAGATGCGCCGCCTAAAATCAATACTTCAGCCCCAAAAACCTCGAACCATAATCAAAACTTAAACTTGAAAAGGGCGCGGATGCGGGCAGACTTCTCCCCGCTTCCGCGCCCCATTGCGCATCTGTTTTTTTGTTGCTGCGTCAGTCCTTCAGGAACTTCTCCGGCAGCGTCAGCCCGAACAGCGCCGCGATGTCGATGAAGTTCTGGGTCTGCATGGTCTGCTTCGCGCCGCCCGCGGCCTGCACGCGCATGTAGATGTCCGCGGCCTTCTCCACGCAGTGCATCAGGCCGAACGTGATGTCAAAGCTCTCGCCGGAGGCGAAGGTGCCGTGGAACGCCCAGATCGCCACGTCGTACTGCTTCATCAGCTCGCTGGTGGCCTTTGCAATCTCCGCGCCGCCGCACACCATCCAGGGCAGCACGCCCACGCCGCCGGGGAACACCACCGGGCACTCCGTCATCGCCGACCAAAGCGCGCGCGTCCACTTGACGTCGTCCAGCTCCAGCACGTTGGTCATCGCGATGACCGCGGGCGTGTGCGCGTGGTAGATCACGCGGTGCTTCCCGCCCGTGACGTCGAACTTGACCGAGTGGTTCATCAGGTGCGAGGGGAACTCCGAGGTGGGCGCGCCGCCCTGCTCCAGCCCCCACACGATGCGGTACTGGTCGCCCGATTCGCTGATCTGCGCGATGCAGACGTTGTTCTGCGGCTCCAGCTGCACGTTGCGCAGGAACTTGCCCGTGCCCGTGGCCAGAAAATAGCTGCCGCCCAGGTTCTTTACCGTCACGCCGATGTCCACCCACGGCTTGTCACCGCGGAAGTACGGCCGCGCGGCCGTAACCTCGTCGTCGGTCAGACGATAGGTCAGGTTGCCGCCGTTGCGCTCATGCCAGCCCATGTTGACGCCGTCGGTCGCCATGCGGATGTATCCCTGCATGAAGGGAAGCTCCAGTATGCTCATATCTCTCCCTGCCTTTTGTCGATAAAGTCAGTCTGTACTTTCTATGATACCGCGATTTCCTTCATTTTGCAAGAAAAACCGGCGCTCTCAAGGCTTGGACGCATAGGCGGGGTTTGCACCGCGCACCAGATGCGCGTACCGACCGCGCAGGCAGTCGAACGCCGCCCGCACGTCCTTGGGCACGTCCACATGCGCGATGAAGCCCTTGCCGCGCGGCCCGTAGCCCTGTTCGTCGTCCGTCAGCCGCGGGATCTCGCCCAGCAGCAGGCTGATGTACCGCTCCATGTCCCACATGCCGCGGATGGGCTGCGCAAAGGCCAGCGCCCCGTCCCGCACCACGACCTGCGCGCGGTACGATGCGTAGTTCACGATCCTCACATCCGGCGCGAATTTCCGCAGCCCCGCCGCCATGCGCCGCTGCATCGACGCGTCCTGCGTGAGGATAATGCTGCCGAAGTCGACGCCGTTTTCCCGCAGCAAATCCAGCAGATAGGTGATGTTGTTGCCGCAGTTGGTGGACCTGCACTCCAGATAATCCACGGCAAGCCCGTACTGCCGCATCAGCGCCCGCGCGAACACCTCCGCCTCGGGCAGCCCCGCCGTCTCCACGTCGGGGTATTCCCGGTGCACCCGCTGCCGCAGCGCCTCGGTGGTGTGGCCCTCGCCGCCCACGATCACATATTTCTTCGCAGCGCCGCCGCGCATCGCCTGCGCCAGCACGTCCGCGCCGCATAGGATGCTCCCGCCGAACAGCACCATCACGTCGGCCTGCTCCTTGCCCAGCACGGGCAGCAGCGCCTCCCGCGTCAGCGTCTCCACGTCCCGGCAGCCGCAGAATTCCCCCAGCACATTGATGCTCCGCGCGATCTTCTCCATGCCGATATTCCCCCGTTTCCCTGCTCTTTCCTGCATTGTACTTCCAAATGCGCCCCGCCGTCAACCTGCCCGTGGACAACCCGGCGCGTTGTGGTATAATAATGCCAACGCTTCGAAACGGAAGGGAAGGATGACCATGACACAGCGCCGCATCGAGGATTTCGGCGTAAAGATAGGCGAAATGGCGCGCGGAGAGCGGAACGCCATCACGGACGTGCCGGGGGTGCGCGTGGGGCATACCACGCTGCGCGAGGGCGACGCCTGCACGGGCGTGACCGTGCTGCTGCCCGCCCCGGGCGATCTGTTCACCCACAAGCTGGTGGGCGCATGCTGCGTGCTCAACGGCTTTGGCAAGACGCTGGGGCTGATGCAGCTGGAGGAGCTGGGCTCCATCGAGACGCCCATCGCGCTGACCAACACGCTCAACGTGGGGCTCGTGCACGACGCGCTGGTGCAGTACGCCATCGATCAGGGCAGGGCGCACGGCGTGTCCGTCCGCTCCGTCAACCCCATCGTCTGCGAGTGCAACGACGCCGGGCTCAACGACATCCAGCACCGCGCCGTCCGCGCGGAGCACGTATTCGCCGCCATCGACAGCGCGTCCGAGGACTTTGCGCAGGGCTGCGTGGGCGCGGGCGCGGGCACCGTCTGCCACAGCTTAAAGGGCGGCATCGGCTCGGCCTCGCGCATCGTGCCCATCGACGGCCGCGACTATGTGCTGGGCGCGCTGGTGCAGACCAACCACGGCCGCCTGCACGACCTGACCATCGACGGCGACAAGGTGGGCCGCCGCATCGAGCAGGGCATCGAGCAGCTGCCGGTGGACAAGGGCAGCTGCATCGTGATCATCGGCACCGACCTTCCGCTGTCCGACCGCCAGCTGCGCCGTGTGCTGCGCCGCAGCGCGGTGGGGCTGGCCCGCGCGGGCTCCTACATCGGCCACGGCAGCGGCGAGGTGGTGGTGGGCTTTACCACCGCCAACCGCATCGACGCAAACGCACCCGAGGGTGTGGTCACCCAGCGGATCCTGCGCGAGGACCTGATGGACGCGCCCTTCCGCGCCTGCGCCGAGGCCGTGGAGGAGGCGATCCTCAACTCTCTCGCCGCCGCCGAAACCACCGTGGGCTTTGAGGGCACGAAGAAAACCGCCCTTTCCGACCTTTGGAAGGGGGTTCCCCATGCGTAGGATCGCAGTGGTCACGGGTGGGTCGCGGGGCATCGGCGCGGCGGTGTGCGCGCAGCTGGCGCGCGAGGGCTATTCCGTGGCCGTGGGCTGCACCGCGCACGAGGCACAGGCGCAGGCGCTCGCCGCCTCCCTGCGCGCCCAGGGCTGCAACGCGCTGGCCGTCCGCGCCGACGTGCGCAGCCGCGAGCAGGTGGAGTCGCTCTTTGCCGCCGTGCGCGCGCAGCTGGGCGTGCCCGACACCCTCGTCTGCTGCGCCGGCATCGCCCAGCAAAAGCAGATCCAGGACATCACCGACGCCGACTGGGACGACATGTTCGACGTCAACGTCAAGGGCGTCTACCGCTGCATCCAGGCCGCGCTGCCCGACATGCTGCGCTGGAATCGCGGCTGCATCGTGACGCTCAGCTCCATGTGGGGGCAGGTGGGCGCCTCCTGCGAGAGCCACTACGCCGCCAGCAAGGCCGCCGTCATCGCGCTGGCGCAGTCGCTGGCCAAGGAGCTGGGCCCCTCGGGCATCCGCGTCAACTGCGTCGCCCCCGGCGTCATCGAAACCGACATGACCGCGCCGCTGGGCCGCGACACGCTCGACGCCCTGGCGCAGGACACGCCCCTTTGCCGCAACGGCACCCCCGACGACGTCGCCCGCGCCATTTCCTACCTCTGCTCCGACGCCGCCGCCTTCGTCACCGGCCACACGCTCTCCGTCAACGGCGGCTTCGTGATCGTCTGATCCCAGGCAATCCCGGAAACACGCCTCAATCTTTCTCATAGCATAAACCGTCCCCACCCCATGGCTTCCCCTTGAGGGCAATCGGAGGGGCGAAGCCCCGGAGGTCGAGCGTTTTGTACGAAATAGTCCAGTGGACTGTTTCGTACAAATAAGCCGACCGGAACACCGGAACAGGCCGAAGGACTGATTCGGTGCGCAGAAAGCTGACGCCCGCAGCGACTGATGAGGTGTTCTCCTTTCCACCAAAACACCCCCAGAAGATCTCCGGTTTCCGTCGAGGAAACCATAGACCCCGTCGCTCCTACCCTTTATGGGGAGGGGCGGCGGGGTCATCCCCACCCCGCGCACCCAAAACACCCCCAGAAGATCCCTGGTTTCCGTCGAGGAAACCATAGACCCTGAAGCCCCTCCCCGTTCACGGGGAGGGTCGCAAGGGTCATCCCCCCAGCTTATCGGAGAGCGCCCGGCTCGCCACCACGCCCGCGCAGCCGACAAGCAGCATGCACAGTATTGTCACATTCTGAACGTTCATTTCCAACCCTGTAAAGCACAGCACGATCATCACCGCAAAGAATATCAGCAGCAGAAGGTCCTGCGCCAGCAGCACGTTGTGCGTCACCCGATCCACCACGCCCAGCCTGCGCGCACCCCAAACAAACGCGGTCCCCGGCGCGAACAACAGCACCGCCCGCAGCAGCTGCCTCCCGACCCAGAACAGCGAGACGTCGTCCGGCTCAGCAACCATGTTGAACACAATCACATTGAAATAAAAGTACAGCCACAGCAGGCGGTTGACCAGCGTGCAGGCGAGCATCACGCCTCGGCGCGCCCCGCCGCACACCCAGCCGTACCGCGCAAGCAGGCCGCTTGCCGCCTGCTCCATCCGGATGAGCAGATTCGCGTCTGCGCTCACATCCAGCCGGAACCGCAGCGGACGGCGGCAGAACGCGTACCGCTTCTCCAGATAGCCCGCATAGCCTATGATCCGCGGCACGATCAGAAACATAGGGATCAGCTGCATCGTCAGCCCCACGATCGGGCGACTTTCGCCCTCGATCATCATCCAGACTATACAGCACATGGGCGCCGCCGCCAGCATGAACTCGATGTTGAGGCAGCGCGTGCTGGCGCCGGTGTGCAGTCCGAACCGCGCGCAGACCAGCGCAAACAGCAGGTTCGCCATCCCCAATCCCACGACCCAGCCCAGCTGGTACAGCACCGTCTGCGGGTCGTACCAGATTTTTCCAAAACCTTTCCCATTCCAGGTGATATTGAAAACCATGCAGATCAATGCGTCCATGAGCCCGTTTTCGATCAATATGAGCAACAGCGAGCGGATGATGCCGCCCTCTTCTGCCTCTATCGCTCGCCTGTTCATGCTGCCCTCCCCTTCCTTCGCTCTGCCGTCAGTCGTCGTTGAGCACGGTGGCGTCGTGCTCCCAGCCCAGCACGTCGTACTTGGCCTTGCGGTTGTTCTTGTCGTTGTACAGCTCTCTGCCGCCGAACTTCGCCACCTCGCGGGCGACCGCGCGTGGCACGCAGATCACGCCGTCGCCGTCGGCCACGATCACGTCGCCGGGGTACACCGCCACGCCGCCGATGGCCACCGGCACGTTCATGTCGCAGAACCGGATGCGCGCCTGATCCATCTTCTGCGACACAAAGTACGACCACACGGGGATCTTCTGCATGATGCACTCGTCGGTGTCGCGGATGCCGCCGCCGTTGGTGACAAAGCCGCGCGCGCCCTTGGCGATGCAGGCCAGCGTGTTGTCCGAGCCCATCAGGCCCACGTCCACGCCGCTCATGTCCAGCACGATCACGTCGCCCTCCTCGATCTGCTCGATCCACGGATAGGTGGCCACGTTGCCGTAGTACCAGTTGGACCACGCGGTGTACGCCTCGCCGCGCTCGGTGGGCGCGGGACCCTCAAAGGGCAGATACCGCGCCGTGCGCGCGATGCCGCACATCTTGGTGCGCCACAGCGGCCGGATGCCCTTGTCCATCGTGCCGTAGTGATGGTAGCCCATCCAGTCCATGCCGTCGCGCACGTCCGCCACGCGCAGCGGCTCGAACAATTTCAGCAGTTCCTTGTTTTCCTCCTGATAGGTCATCTTGATTGCCTCCCTTGTTTCATTTTTGTGGGGTCTGCGCCTCCATTATACTCCATTTTGAGCGCACAAAAAAGCGGATGCAGCGTAATTTTCACTGCATCCGCATTTTTGTTGATTTACTTTGCCCAGAGGCGCACCTCGTCGTGCATGCTCGCCGGCTCCACCACGTCGTTGTGACGCTTTTGCTTGGTGGGCAGCTCGCGCAGCGTGCGCGGCATCGGCAGGCCGCTGACCTTCTCCAGCTCGTCCGAGCAGGCGAACTCGTCCAGCTTCGCGGCGGCTTCTTCGCCCTCCAGCGCGGTCAGCACGCTGCGGCCGAACTTGTAGGGGCTGGCGGTGGACACCACCACCATCGGGCGCGCATCGCCAGACACCTCGCGGTACTGCTCGGCGACCGCCCATGCCACGGCGGTGTGGGGATCCATCGTGTAGCCGTGCTCGGCGTGCACGCGGCGGATGGCGTCCAGCGCCTTTGCGTCGTCCGCCCAGCCCGCGGAGAAGCTCTCCTGCAGCGCGGCGCGGGTGGCATCGTCCACCCTGTACTCGCCGCCGGTCTTGAGCGCCTGCATCCACGCCCGCACCTGCGCATCATCCCGGCCGCACAGCTCAAAGAGCAGGCGCTCGAGGTTGGAGGACACCAAGATGTCCATCGAGGGCGAGGTGGTCTTGTGGAAGGGGCGGTTGGCGTCATAGACGCCCTGCTCGATGAAGTCGAACAGCACGTTGTTGGCGTTGCTGGCGCACAGCAGCCGGCCCACGGGCAGGCCCATGCGCTTGGCGTAGTAGGCGGCCAGTATGTTGCCGAAGTTGCCGGTGGGCACGCAGAAGTTGACCTCCTGCCCCATCGTGATCGCGCCCTGCTTGATCAGATCGGCGTACGCGGAGAAGTAGTAGGCGACCTGCGGCACGAGGCGTCCCCAGTTGATGGAATTGGCGCTGGAGAGCACATAGCCCTTCTCCGCCAGCTCCTTGGCAAACTGCTCGTCGCCGAAGATGCGCTTGACGCCCGTCTGCGCGTCGTCAAAGTTGCCCTTCACGGCGCAGACGTGGACGTTATTGCCTTCCTGCGTGATCATCTGCAGCTTCTGCGCGGGGGAGACGCCGTCCACGGGGTAGAACACGCCCACCTGCGTGCCCTCCACGTCGCAGAAGCCCTCCAGCGCGGCCTTGCCGGTGTCGCCGGAGGTGGCCACGAGGATGAACACCTGCTTGTCCACGCCGGTCTTTTTCATGGCGCGGGTCATCAGGCGGGGCAGCATCTGCAGCGCCATGTCCTTAAAGGCGTGGGTGGGGCCGTGCCACAGCTCCAGCACGTGCAGATCGCCAACGCTCTTGAGCGGCGCGGGATCGTCGCCAAAGCGCGCAGCCGCATAGGCGCCCGCCACGCACTCGTCGATCTCCTGCCGGGTGTAGTCGGTCAGGTACGCGCTCAGGACCTCCCCGGCGCGGGCGGCATAGGGCATGCCCGCCATGCTTTCGATGCGGCCGGCCGCAAAGGACGGAAAGTCCTCCGGCACGTAAAGACCACCTTCGTGGGAGAGCCCCGCGACGATGGCCTGTGCCGCATCCACTTGTCGCGCCTTATCGCGCGTAGACACATACTTCATGGACGCAAATTCCTCTTTTTGACGTGAGATTGACGCTGTTACTCCTGGATGTACTTCTTCAGGAACTCGGGGACCTCGTCGTCCTTTGCGCTGGCAGAGATGACCACGTCCACGCCATGGCGATGGGTGATCTCCTCCAGCTTGACAAAGAAAGCCTCCAGATCCGCCATGTCGCTCTTGACAAGGCGCAGGAAGCCATCGATAAACAGCTGCTTCATATCATAGTTGCCAGCCAGGATGCCGCAGATGAAGCCCATGAAGGTTTCAGGGCTGGACACATCGTACTCCGTGGCGTTGACAAAGCGAATTTCATGGCGCAGGTCGTACATGTAGCGATTGTCGTCGTCGATGAACACCAGCTCACCCGTGGAGACCTTGACTGCCTCGTTTGCCGCGTCGATGATCTTCTTGGTCTTGCCGGAGCCCTTCTTGCCGTAAATGATGCGAATCATGTGACCTTCCTCCTTTCTTTTGTAGCCTTATTATACATGAAACCACAGGGTTAATCCAGTGTTAATTTACACTTTTTCGTAAACTTTTTTCGCAAACGAACCTTTTTGCCGCAAACGGCGCTTTTCCTGCGTCAAAGCCGAACATATTCCCCGGGTTTGCCCATTCCCTTCGCGCTTACAGCACGCGCTTGTGCGCCATCAGCTCGTCGAAGAAGCCGGGGTCGGCGTCGAACACCATCTGCTCCAGCTCCTCGTCGCCCATCACGGTGTTGCGGCCCTGCGCGTACTCAGCGTCCACGCGCTCCTTGACGGCCATCACCAGCTCGTGGCGCTTGTCCAGCGCGTGCTCGCCCTTGAGGTTGAAGTAGCCGTTGATCCAGTGGGCGATGCCGGCCAGCCCCGAGTGGCTGTCCACCGCCACGGTGGCCGGGCGGTTGAGGATCTTGCCGGTGTCAAAGATATTGTAGATCTCCTCGTCCTTGAGCAGGCCGTCGGCGTGGATGCCTGCGCGGGTGCTGTTGAAGGTGCGGCCCACAAAGGGCGTGCGCGGCGGCACCGCGTAGCCGATGTCCTTTTCAAAGAACTCCGCGATGTCGGTAATGGCGGTAAAGTCCATGCCGTCCTGCGTGCCGCGCAGCTGCGCGTACTCGATGGCCATGGCCTCCAGCGGGCAGTTGCCGGTGCGCTCGCCGATGCCCAGCAGCGCGCAGTTGACGGACGAGCAGCCGTACAGCCACGCGGCGTCGGCGTTGGTGACCACCTTGTAAAAGTCGTTGTGGCCGTGCCACTCCAGCCAGGCCGAGGGCACGTCCGCGTAGTGGCGCAGGCCGTACATGATGCCCGGCACCGACCGCGGCAGCGCCACGCCCGGGAAGGACACGCCGTAGCCCAGCGTGTCGCACGCGCGGATCTTGATGCGGATGCCGCTCTCCTTGGCAAGGTTCATAAGCTCCGTGGCAAAGGGCACCACAAAGCCGTAGAAGTCAGCGCGGGTGATGTCCTCAAAGTGGCAGCGCGGGCGGATGCCGTGCTCCAGCGCGGCCTTTACGATGCCCAGGTACTTATCCATCGCCTGGCGGCGCGTCATGTGCATCTTTTTGAAGATGTGGTAGTCCGAGCAGGACACAAGGATGCCCGTCTCCTGCAGGCCCATCTCCTTGACCAGCTCAAAGTCCTTTTCGTTGGCGCGGATCCACGAGGTGATCTCGGGGAACTCCAGACCCAGCTCCAGGCAGCGGCGCACGGCCTCCTTGTCCTTCTCGGTGTAGAGGAAGAACTCGCTCTGCCGCACGATGCCCTTGGGGCCGCCAAGGCGCGAGAGGAGCTTGAAGAGCGTGACGATCTGATCCACCGTAAAGGGCGAGCAGCTCTGCTGTCCGTCGCGGAAGGTGGTGTCGGTGATCCAGATCTCCTCGGGCATGTGCAGCGGCACGACGCGGTGGTTGAACGCGATCTTGGGCACGGATTCGTAGTCGTACAGCTCGCGGTAGAGGTTGGGCTCAGCCACATCCTGCAGTTGATACTTATAGTTGGCCTGCTCCAGCAGGTTGGACTTGGCGTCAAATTCCAGCATCGGTCTGCCTCCTTTTTCTGCGCATGCGCCGGGATAGTCAAACGGGGAGAGCGATGCGCCCTCCCCGGTAAAAGTAACGCTCCTGCGATCAGTCCTGCAGGCTTGCCGCGAACTCGCGGATGCGCGCAAGACCCTTTTCGATGTTTTCCATGTTCGTAGCGTAGGACAGGCGGACGTAACGATCCGCGCCAAAGCCCACGCCGGGCACCACGGCAACCTGCTGGCTCTCCAGCAGAAGCTCGGTAAAGGACATCGAGCCCGTCACGGGCACGCCGTCCAGCTTCTTGCCGATCAGGCCGGAGATGTTCATCATCACGTAGAACGCGCCCTTGGGCGGCTTGCAGGAAAGCCCGGGGATACCGTTGATCAGCTCCACCATGCGCCGCCTTCTGCGGTCGAACTCCGCCACCATGTTCTTGAGCTGGTCGTCGGGGCCGGAGAGCGCCGCCAGCGCCGCCCACTGGGCGATGGAGTTGGGGTTGGAGGTGGAGTGGCTCTGGAAGTTGGTCATGGCCTTGGCCACGTGCAGGGGGCTCGCGGTGTAGCCGATGCGCCAGCCCGTCATCGCGTAGGCCTTGGACATGCCGTTGATGACGATGGTGCGCTCCTTGAGCTCGGGGCTGAGCGACGCGATGGACACATGCTCCGCGCCGTCGTAGACCAGGTATTCGTAGATCTCGTCCGAGACGATGATCAGGTCGTGGCGGATGGCGATGTCTCCGATGGCCTGCAGCTCGTCGCGGGTGTAGACGAAGCCGTTAGGGTTGTTGGGCGAGTTGAGCACGATGGCGCGCGTGCGGTCGGTGACGGCCGCCTCGATCTGTTCGGGCGTGAGCTTGAAGTTGTTCTCCTCCTGCGCCTGCACGGTCACGGGCACGCCGCCCGCCATGACGACCAGCTCGGGATAGCTGACCCAGTAGGGGCCGGGGACGATGACCTCGTCGCCCTCGTCCAGCAGCGCCTGGAACGTGTTGAACAGCGAATGCTTCGCGCCGTTGCTCACCACGATCTGCTGAGGCTGGTAGGAAAGCCCGTTGTCGCGGCGGAGCTTTTCGCACACCGCCTTTTTCAGCTCCAGCATGCCCGAAGCGGGCGTGTAGCGCGTCATGCCGCGATCCAGCGCGTCCTTGGCCGCGTTGCGGATGTGCTCGGGCGTGTCAAAGTCCGGTTCCCCGGCGCCAAAGCCCACCACATCCAGGCCCCTGGCCTTCATCTCCTTTGCCTTTGCGTCGATCTCGAGCGTCAGCGAGCCCGTCACAGCCTGGCAGCGCTTGGATATCCTCATCATGGTAATTGCATCGCCTTTCTTCAATATATGCAGCTTCATTGCAGCAGTTTGTATGGTCCAATCCATTCCCCGCGCGCGCCCGCCCGCAGGGACGATGATTGCATTGTACCCCATTGTCCGCGGTTATGCAAGCACTTTCATTCAAAAATTCAAAAATTAACTTCATTTAACGCAGTCAGATACCCATTTGCACATTTTTGCAGGATTATCCTGCATAACGGACGCCAAAATGCACAGCAGGCGGGCTTTACTGCCCGCCTGCCGTGCATGAAAGTTTATTCAGCTGTTCTTGCGGAACCAGCGCTTCTTCTGCGGCTCCATGGGCTTGGGGCCCACGCGCGCTGCGGTAAAGCGCGACAGCTGCGTGCCGATAAAGGCCGCCACCGGCACGCCCAGCACCATGCCCGCCAGCCCGAACGCGCCGCCCGCGGACACCGCCAGCAGCACCCAGAAGGGCCGCAGGTTCACGCCCTCGCCCATCACCTTGGGGCCGATGACGTAGCCGTCCAGCTGCTGCAGCACCAGTATGAACAGCCCTGCGAACAGCGCCTTTGCCGGGCTGATGAGCAGCACCAGCAGCACGGTGATGAGGAACCCCGCGATGGGGCCGAAGAAGGGCACGATGTTGGTGATGGCGCCCACCAGCGCGAACAGCACCGCGTAGGGCACGTTGTAGACCGAAAAGCCGATCAGCGTGGCCACGAACACCATCAGCGACTCGAACAGCCGCGCGCGCACGTACTGGCCGAAGATGCGGTCGGCGTCGTGCGCGAACAGGAAGAGCTTGGCTGCCCGCTCGCCCTTGAACAGCGAACGCGTCAGCCGCTTGACGCTCTCCTTGATGCGCTCGATGTCCGTCAGCAGGTAGATGCTGGTCATGAACGCGATGAAGCTGCTCGTCAGTATGCTTGTGACCTTCTTGACCGTGCTGGGCACGGCCTGCACGATCTGCTGCGTGCCCTCCTCCAGCAGCACGCCGATCTTCTCCAGCCCGCCCTCGATGGCCTTGCGCACCGCGGGCTGGCTGAGGATGGCGTTCTCGTCCAGCAGCGTCACGGCGAGATTTTCGCCCTTTTCCAGGTAGGCGGGCAGGTTGGCCGCAAAGTCCTGCACGTTGCTGACCACGATGGGCACAAGGTAGCTCAGCAGCCACGCCGCGCACGCCGCCAGCACCGCGTAGGTCGCCAGCACCGACGCGCCCCGCCGCAGCCGCTCCGAGCGGATGAAGCGGAACACCCGCCGGTCGATGAGCCGCACCGTCGGCAGCAGGATGTAGCTGACCGCCGCGCCCAGCACGAAGGGCAGCAGCACCGTGCCCGCCTGCCCCAGCCCCATGCGCAGCGCGCCCAGCAGGTCGTCGATGTCGTCGATGACGCGGTAGAATATGATGATGGCCGCAACCGTGACAAATACCCAGATCGCCGTGCGCGCCTCTTTGGATTTCCAGTCTATCTTCATACCGCCGCCGCCTTTCGGGATGTTGCTTGCTTCTACTTTACCATTGCCGCGCCGCACTTGTCCAGTCCCGCAAAATATATTTTGTGCAGGCGCGCCTTTTTGCTTGCGCCCGCGGCCCCGCGATGCTATCATGGAGGTACCGGAGCACCGATTTTCCCATCATCCATCAAAGGGGGTCCAAGCCCATGCGCTTTTCGCTCAACCTCCCCGGCCTGTTTCCCGGCCTCTCCTTTGAGGAGGCCTTCCGCATCATGCAGCAGTACCGCTTCGACACGCTGGAGACGTGGACGCTTGCTGACGCCGACGTCCCCGCGCTGCGCGACGCGATGGAGACCTTCGGCATGAAGCTGTCCGCCTTCTGCCCCTCCTTTTTCATACTCAACGACCCCGCCCGCCGGGGCGAGTACGAGGCCGCGCTGATCCGCGCGCTGCGCACCGCCGACGCGCTGGGCTGCCCCGCGCTCATCACGCAGGTGGGGCAGGACACCGGCGCGCCCCGCGAGCAGCAGCACGAATCCATCGTCGACGGCCTGCGCCGCATGGCCCCGCTGCTGGAAAAGGCGGGCGTTACGCTGCTGGTCGAGCCGCTCAACGACGTAAAGGACCACAAGGGCTACTACCTGACCGACTCAAACGAGGGCTTTTCCATCATCCGCGAGGTGAACTCCCCCCGCGTGCGGCTGCTCTACGACGTCTACCACCAGCTGCACATGGGCGAGGACGTGCTGGCCCGCATCGAGGAGAACCTGCCGCTCATCGGCCACTTCCACATCGCCGGCTTCCCCGACCGCGACGACCGCATCTTTGAAAACTTCGACTATGCGCAGCTTTTTGAGCTGCTGGGCAAGCACAACGTGCAGACCCCCGTGGGCGTGGAGCTGTTCCCCGGCAGCGTCGAGGCCACGCGCGCGCTGCTGACGCAGCTGCAGCCCTACTGCTGAAAAACTGCGCATTGAAGAAAAGCGCCAAGTGCGCTATACTGTTGTAGAAAATCCACACATACCAATTTTAGGAGGCTCAAGCATTATGGACATCAAACTGGGTTATCAGATCTATTCCGCCCGCGAGGAGGCCGAAAAGGACCTGGCCGCCGTGTGCGCCAAGCTCAAGGAATTCGGCTATGACGGCGTGGAGTTCGCCGGCTTCTACGGCTACACCGCCGAGCAGATCAACGACATTCTGAGCGCCAACGGCCTTGTCGCCGTCTCCTCCCACGTTCCCTACGTCTCCATCGTCGAGGACATGGCGGGCACCATCGCCTTCCACAAGGCCATCGGCTGCAAGTTCATCGCCGTGCCCTACCTCGACGAGCAGACCCGCCCCGGCGCGCCCGGCTTCGCCGCCGCCATCCGCAACATCGCAAAGTTCGGCGCGATGTGCAAGGCCGAGGGCATCCAGCTGCTCTACCACAACCACGACTTTGAGTTCATCAAGCTCAGCGGTCAGTACGGCCTGGACTTCCTCTACGACGCCATCCCCGCGGAGCTGCTGGCTACCGAGCTTGACACCTGCTGGGTCAACGTCGCGGGCGAAAACCCCGCCGCCTACATCCGCAAGTACGCCGGCCGCTGCCCCGTGGTGCACCTGAAGGACTTCATCGGCGCCAAGAAGGAGGGCGAGGTGCTCTACGCGCTGATCAAGTCCGACGGCTCCGACGACGTCAAGGTCGAGCAGAAGGATGAGCCCGCGTTCGACTTCCGCCCCGTGGGCTACGGCAAGCAGGACATCCCCGGCATCATCGCCGCGGGCCTGGAGTCCGGCGCGCAGTGGTTCATCGTCGAGCAGGACCGCTCCTCCGAGCGCCCGCCGCTGGACGCCGCCAAGATGAGCTGCGACTACGTCCGCGGGCTGTAAGTTCAAGGCAAAGTACTTGTTTCGGGAGGCAATTCTCATGGCCAACAAGCCCTTTCCCCGCACCGAGGTTGCGGGCGTATCGCTGCCCCGCATGCTGATGGGCACCAACTGGGTCTACGGCTGGTCGCACACCGGCGCCGCCGCCGACCAGAACATCCAGCGCATGAACGCCAACGCCCCCGCCATCCAGGAGATGCTCGAGGCGTACCTGACCTACGACATCAACGCCATCATGGGCCCCATCTCGGACAAGCCCTTCACCTACGACGCCATCCACGCCGCCGAGGACAAGACCGGCAAGGGCATCCTCATCATCGACACGCCCATCATCAACGTGGACGACACCGCCGAGGGCCGCCGGGAGGCCGAGCGCGTGCTGGACAAGGTCAAGGCGGGCGGCGCGACCTTCTGCCTGATCCACCACTCCTCCGCCGAGCAGCTGGTCAACAAGAACAAGCAGACCATGGACCGCCTGCCCGACTATCTGTCCATGATCCGCGACCGCGGCATGATCCCCGGCCTGTCCGCGCACATGCCCGAGCTGGTCATCTATTCCGACCTCAACGAGTACGATGTGCAGACCTACATCCAGATCTACAACTGCATGGGCTTCCTGATGCAGATCGAGGTCGAGTCCGTGCACAAGACCATCTGGAACGCCAAAAAGCCCGTGATGACCATCAAGTCCATGGCTGCGGGCCGCTGCTCGCCCTTTGTGGGCCTGACCTTCTCCTACAACACCATCCGCCCCTGCGACATGGTCACCGTCGGCGCGATGACCGCCGCCGAGGTGCATGAGGACGTGGAGATCGCCATGGCCGCCATCGAGCACCGCTACCCCGACCTGGAGGGCCGCAGCAGCCCCAACAAGACCGTCATCATGAAGTGACGCCCTTTTCCGCAAACGCATGCCCCGCGCGCAGTTCTTCTGCCCGCGGGGCATTTTTCCGTCTCATTCTGCAACCTGTTAAGGATTCATAAGGATTTTTTACGTCAAAGGAAACAACTCCCGCCGCGCCGAATACTTTATTATATATATTCATTTCATCATTGTTTTCTGCGGAAAGGAGCGGGATGCGTTGAATCGAAAACTGAAAGAAAAAATCATGGAATCGCTGGCAGCCGTGCTGCCCGTGACGGTGATCGTGCTGCTGCTGTCCGTCACGCTCACGCCCATGCCCCTTGCCACCGTCTCGCTCTTCCTCGTGGGCGCGGTGCTGCTGATCCTGGGCATGGGGCTGTTTACGCTGGGCGCGGACATGGCCATGATGCCCATCGGCGAAAAGGTGGGCGCGCAGCTGACGCGCACCAACCGCCTGGGGCTGATCGCGCTGAGCTGCTTTGTGATCGGCGTCATCATCACCATGGCAGAGCCGGACCTGTCCGTGCTGGCCAGCCAGACCCCCGGCGTGCCCGACATGGTGCTGATCCTGTGCGTGGCGGGCGGCGTGGGTTTGTTTCTGGTGCTGGCCTTCCTGCGCAGCCTGTTCGGCTGGGACCTGAGCCGCATCCTGATCGTGTGCTACGCCGCGGTGTTCCTCATCGCCTTCTTTGTGCCCCGGGATTTTCTCGCCGTCGCCTTTGACGCGGGCGGCGTGACCACCGGCCCCATCACCGTGCCCTTCATCATGGCGCTGGGCGTGGGCCTTGCGGCGGTGGGCAAGTCGGGCAAGTCCGGCGAGGAGAATAACTTCGGCCTCATCGCGCTGTGCTCGGTGGGCCCCATCCTCTCGGTGCTGATCCTGGGCATGGTCTACGGCGCCTCGGGCGGCAGCTATACGCCGCTGACCATCCCGGCGCTGACCACCACGCGCGAGCTGTGGCTACAATTCCAGCCCGCGTTCCTGGAGTACGCAAAGGACGTGGCCACGGCGCTTGCGCCCATCCTGCTGTTCTTCCTGATCTTCCAGATCTTCTTCCTCAAGCTGCGCCGGGTGCAGCTGCTGCGCATCCTGGTGGGCATCGTCTACACGTTTGTGGGGCTGACGCTGTTCCTCACGGGCGTCAACGTGGGCTTCATGCCCGCGGGCTACACGCTGGGCGCGATGCTGGCGGGCCTTCCCATCCGCTGGATCCTCGTGCCGCTGGGCATGCTGATCGGCTTCTTCATCGTCAAGGCGGAGCCCGCGGTCGTGGTGCTCAACAAGCAGGTGGAGACCGTCACCGAGGGCGTCATCTCGCAAAAGATGATGATGACGGGCCTGTCGGTGGGCATGGCCATCTCGGTGGGGCTGTCCATGGTGCGCGTGCTGACGGGCATCTCCGTGCTGTACTTCCTCATCCCCGGCTACCTGATCGCGCTGGCGCTGACGTTCGCGGTGCCCAAGGTGTTCACCTCCATCGCGTTTGACTCAGGCGGCGTCGCCTCCGGCCCCATGACGGCCACCTTCCTGCTGCCCTTTGCGATGGGCGCCTGCGACGCGGTGGGCGGCAGCATACTCACCGACGCATTTGGCATCGTGGCGATGGTCGCCATGACGCCGCTGATCATCATCCAGCTCATCGGCCTGCTCTACCGCATCCGCACCGCGCGCGCACGCGGCCCGCAGCCCGTGTTCGAGCAGGAGGAGATCATCGAGCTGGATTGGAGAGAGGAGGTCCCGGCATGACCATCAAGCTGCTCATCACCATCGTGGCGCGCGGCCTCGCGCAGGAGGTGGCCGACGTGCTGACCGAGCACGGCCTGAGCGTGCAGTACATCACGCAGGGCCGCGGCACCGCCAGCTCCGAGATCCGCCACATGCTGGGCCTTGGCACCTCGGAAAAGGACATCGTGCTCACCCTCGCGCCGCAAGCCCAGCTGCTGCACGCGCTGCCGCAGCTCACCTCGCGCCTGCACCTGCCCAAGGCCGGTCACGGCATCGCGTTCGCCATCCCGCTGACCAGCATCGCCCAGGACACGCTGCGCCGCGCAACCGAATCCCTTCCCGACCCGCAATCCGCCAAGGAGGACGCGCCCATGTTCAAGGAACCCACCCACGACCTCATCCTCGCCGTCGTAGACAGCGAGAGCTCCGACCTCGCCTTTGACGCGGCCAAGGAGGCGGGCTGCCGCGGCGGCACCGTGCTCAAGTCCCGCCAGGTCAGCGCCGCGCAGGCGCGGAAGGTGTTCGGCATCACCATCCAGCCCGAAAAGGAGATCCTGATGATCCTCGTCCCCCGGCAGGATAAGCAGGCCATCCTCAAGGCCATCTGCAACAAGGTGCTGCAGTCCACCGGCGAGTACGTCACCGCCTTTGCCCTCCCCGTCACCGACGTCATGGGCCTGACCGACTACGACCTGATGAACGCCGGAAAATGACCGCATTGATCCAAGGAGCCTTGCGGCATACCGCTCACCGCAGCGGAGCGATCCCACCCTTCAGCCGTCCGAAGGGCGACCGCCTCCCCGCCCCGCACGGCTTCGCCTCTCCGAGTAAACCGCAAGGGGGAGCCGTAAAGCGCAGCCCGGAGCCTGTGCTCCAACCTGTATTTTCGCAGGCATTAAACGGATAAGCGTATATTCCACAAAAACGCCCGGAACAGGCACATTTGCGTGCCCATCCGGACGTTTTTTCTTTCTATCCGCACGTCACTCGCGCACTTGCCGCTCCTTGACCAGCGCAGCGCGCTTCTGGTTGAGGCGGTACAATCCGTAGCCCAGCAGCGCCGACACCAGCGCCGCCGCGACCGCCGCCGCCCCCGGCACGACGCTCCACTCGTTGCCCGACGCCAGTGCGTTCGCCGTCTGCGTGCAGGCGTTGCCGACGTTGAGTATGAACAGCGGCAGCAGCAGCGCCTGGATGCGCCCCAGGTGCCGGATGCGCGAGTCCAGGTCGGAGTACAGATCGAACGCGCCGTCGGCCGCGTGCTTGCGGAAGTACGCCCAGCGCATCACATGCCCGACGTACTGCGCGCCCGTCTCCTCCACAAAGGAGAGGTACCGCTGCCCCTCCGCGCTGCCCGGCAGGGAATCCAGCAGCTCCAGCCGCACCGCGCAGCTGCCCGGCTCGCAGGCCTCGAACTCATAGCGGCAGTAGCCCACGCTCACCAGCGCCCAGCCCTGCGCCGCCATCTGGTTGAGCCACTTTTCCTCCTTTTCAAAGTCCCACGCCCAGAACCATCTGTATTGGGTCGTCCTCATGCTCTCTCTCCTCCCAGCACGCGCCGTCCGTTCTCCACGAGCTCCTCCAAGCGCTTCAGGTCGGCCTCCAGCGCGGCGCGCCCGGCCTCCGTCAGCACGTATTCCTTCCTGCGGCCCTCCTGCGCGCCCACGCCGCGGATCCAGCCCTTCTCCTGCAGGCTGCTCAGCGCGCCGTACAGCGTGCCCGCCGCCATGCGCAGCCGCCCGCCCGACATCTCCTCCACCCGCTGCATGATGCCATACCCGTGCAGCGGCTGCGTCAGCGCCAGCAGTATGTAGTAAACGCCCTCCGTCAGCGCGATGTTTTCCTGTCCCGGCATATTCCTTCCCCGCTTTCATCGTCGGACGATATATCGTCTACCGTTATATCGTCCGACTGTAATTATATCGGCTCCCGATACTTCTGTCAACCCCATTCGCACCAAAACGCAAAAAAAGTCCCCCGTCTCCGGGAAACTCAGGCCATCAAAAAAGGGCATAAATTCTTCAGGGATGGATGAAGGGGCCGCAGCCCCTTCATCTTCGATCCGCAGGCGGGAGCGCGTACCCCGCCGAGGAGCGATTTTCTGTAAGATAGGAAGATAAAGATGGATGGATTCTCTTTTCCATCCGTTCCCAAACTATTTGCAGATGGAAAATCGCTTCCGATACAGAAAAAGATGTGAATTCATCTTTTCGAGCCTGTCGGCTTTGTCGACAGGCTGAATTCCCCATCTCCGGGTAACTCTTTTGCGTCGTTTCAGCCCTCGAAGCGGTAGCCCACGCCGCGCATGGTGACGATCTGCCGCGCGTAGGGGCCCAAACGCCGCCGCAGCAGCTTGATGTGCGTATCCAGCGTGCGCTCGTCGCCGGTAAAGTCCGGCCCCCACACCTCGGAAAGCAGCTGCTGCCGGGTCAGCGCCACGTTGCGGTTGCGCACCAGGTAGAACAGCAGTTCGTACTCCCTGGGCGACAGATCGATGCGGTCGCCGTCGATGCTCACCTTGCGCGCGGTGAAGTCCACCACCAGCCCGCCGCAGGCATAGACGGCCGCGGGCGGCTCTTCCGCGCCGTGCTCCACGCGCTTGCGGATGGCGGCGGCGCGCATCATCAGCTCGCGCGGGCTGAAGGGCTTGGGCACGAAGTCGTCTGCGCCCAGGGAAAAGCAGCGCAGCCGGTCGTGCTCCTCGGTCAGCGCCGAGCACACGATGATGGGCGCGGTACTGAACGTGCGGATGGTGCGGATGGCCTCAAACCCGTCCATCTCCGGCATCAGCAGGTCCATCACCACCAGGTCAAACGCCGTCTGCCGGCAGCGCTCCACCGCCTGCGCGCCGTCCTGCGCCTCCGTCACCGCGTATCCCTCGTATTCTGCGTATTTTCGTATAAACTCACGTATGCTTGTCTCATCGTCAACGATCAGCATTCTCGGCATCGTGCTCCTACCCCCCTTCTCATCCTCCTTCATTATGAATGCAGATCTTGTCCAATTTATGAACACGGAGAAACAATCTTGTTTCAACCATAAAAAACACCCCTTCCCGCACAATGGGGAAGGGGTTTGTGATGAATACGTGTCAGCCTCCACAATTTACCGGCGCGGCATGCCGAAAATGTAGGGATCGCGCGCGAGGATTTTGAGCAGCTCGTCCGCCGACTTTCTCGCCGAGAGCAGGCGCACGGTGGCGTCGCCCAGCTTGTGCAGCGTCATCGCGCCACAGCGCAGCATGTCGCCGTCCACCTTGGGGAACAGCTGCGAGGAATCCGCGCAGTGCGGATAGTACCCGTGGATGATGCGCGGCCCCTCGGGCGGGATGACCACATAGCGGTTGGGGTGCTCCATGTCCACGCGATCGGGTACGCCCGCCCACTCCTCCACGCCGTGGAAGTAGGTCATGCGGTTGAGCTCCACGCCCACCAGCATCACGTACGCGTCGCGGTCGTACAGCCGCCCCCAGGCGGAGTCTCTGCCGCAGGGTGTCAGACACTCCTCGTCGCCGCGCAGGAAGTCCCACGCGTCCGCGCCGTATGCCGCGATGGAGTGCGTGGGGTGCCAGGAGCGCACCACGCCCTGCCGCTTGCGGAACAGCTCGGGCAGTATGCCCACGTTGGAGGGCGTCTCCAGCACGTCATAGACGGGCTGCTTTTTGTTCACCAGCGCCCAGGTGTGCGTGGGCAGCGCGACCAGGCCGTCGGAAAAGTAGTCGCACAGCGCGTCCAGCAGCGTGTCGCCGCCGTTTTCCAGCTCCCCCAGGCTCCTGCAGGAGGAGTGCATCAGCACCGTGGCGTTCGCGGGCAGCATGTCCCGCAGCTGCGCAATGAGGCTGTCCCTGGTGTGCATGGGTTACTCCTTCTCGGCGTTCTCTTTGACCATCGCCATCGCCTTTTCGTACTGATCCTTCTTCCACTCCTCGCGCACCCAGGGGATCTTGTCGTAGCCCTCGAGCATGCCGGGCAGGATCAGGCCGCCGTCCACGCGCACGGTGATGCCGGTGATGTAGGACGCGTTCTCGCTTGCCAGGAAGGCCACCACCTCGCCGTTCTCGCGGGGGGTGCCCACGCGGTGCAGCGGGATGGACTCGGTGACAAAGGGCGACTGCAGCCTGTCCTCATGGCCGGGCCGGGGCGTCCAGGTGGCGCCGGGCGCGACGCAGTTGACGCGGATATTGTAGGCGGACAGGTCCAGCGCCATGGACTCGGTGGCGCGCTTGACGCAGGCCTTGAAGCCGCCGTAGAGGTAGTCGTCGGGATAGGCCATCTCGGCGCGGGAGGAGGTGATGAAGATGATGCTGCCCTCCACCTTGTCGGCCACCATGTGGCGCGCCGCAGCGCCCGCGCACAGCATGTAGTTGCGGAAGTTGACGGTGTAGACCTCGTCCACGTTTTCGGGCGTGATGGTCAGAATGGAGCCGCGGAAGCCGCCGTTGCCCGCGTTGCACACCATCAGATCCAGCCGTCCGCCCAGGTCCTTGTGCGCCTGATCCACGATCTGTTGGGGCACCTCGGGCTTTTCCAGGCTGGCCTGGTAGATGAAGCACTTGCGGCCCAGGGCCTCGATCTGCTTCTGGGTGTCCTCCGCGCCCTCCCTGCGGCTGTTGTAGGTGATGGCGACGTCGTAGCCGTGCTCTGCCAGCACGATGGCGATGCCCTGACCGATGTTGTGGCTTCCGCCGGTGACCAAAGCCGTCTTGTTCATGTGAAAACCCTCCTGTTATTGAGCAAAAATGTATGTAGCTCTGCTTAATGAAAGTATAACACAAACCCCTCCGTTGTCAATAACATGCTTTTGTGGGATTTCAGTACAGACGGATTCCAGTTGAATTTCACACGTCAGGTGCTGTATAATGGGAGCAGCAAACCACACGCAACGGCATAAGGAGGCGCATCCATCATGGCAAAACTAACGGCCTATATCGGCACCTACTCCAAGGGCGAGCACGGCGGCATCTTCCGCGCGTCGGTGGACGACGAGACCGGCAAGCTGGAGATCCTGGGCACCACGGACGTCGAGAACCCCTCGCACCTGGCCCTCTCCCCCGACGGCAAGTTCCTCTACGCGGCGTCCGAGACGGGCGAGTTCCGCGGCGGCAACGGCGGCGCGATGGCGGCCTGCGCGGTCGCTCCCGACGGCAGCCTGACACTGCTCAACATGGTGGGCACGCAGGGCAAGCATCCCTGCTACGCCGCCACCTCCCCCGACGGCCGCTTCGTCTACGCCGCCAACTACTCCGAGGGCACCGCGACGGTGTTCGCCACGGAAAACGGCGCGCTCAAAGAGGACCCCATGGTGGTCGTCCACCAGGGCAAGGGCGCAAACCCCAAGCGCCAGGAAAAGCCCCACGTCCACATCACCCGCGTCACCCCCGACGGCAAGTACCTGGCCGTGTGCGACCTGGGCATCGACGCGGTGGTGCTCTACCCGCTGTGCCCCACCTGCGGCCTCAACCGCAACGCCGGCACCTTCGTGCGCACCCCCGACGGCGCAGGCCCCCGCCACATCGAGTTCTCGCCCGACGGCAAGTACGCCTACGTCGTCACCGAGATGGGCTGCACCGTGCGCGCCTACGCCTACGACGACGGCCGCCTGACCTTCCTGTCCGAGACGCCCACGCTCCCTGCGGACTACGACGGCTTCAACATCGACGCGGCCATCCACTTCGCGCCCGACGGCAAGACCCTCGTCGTCTCCAACCGCGGCCACGACAGCCTGGCACTGTTCGACGCCGACGGCGGCGCTCTCACCCTCAAGCAGATCGTCAAGGTGGGCGGCAAGACCCCGCGCGAGTTCGCCTACACCCCCAACGGCAAGTTCGTGTTCGTCTGCAATCAGGACTCCGCGGACATCACCGTGCTACGTGTCTGCCCCGAAACCGGCCTGCTCACCCTCACCGACGATAAATACGACCTTCCCAAGCCCGTCAGCCTGATCTGGCGCTAAATCACGCAAAAAAGCAAGCCTTTGCAGCGGTATTTTCCACCCTGCAAAGGCTCTGACTGTCAAAAAACTCACGCAGGCAATAACGGAGCGCATCCCTTGGCTTCCCTTTGAGGGTTCACACGGAGGGGCCAAGCCCTGAAGGTCGAGCGTTTCTCCAAAAACAGTCCAATGGACTATTTTTGGAGAATAAGCCGACCGGAACACCGGAACAGCCGGAACGGCTGGTTCGGTGCGCCTACGGAGGGGCGAAGCCCTGGAGCATGAGCGTTTCGGAATAAGGGCTCCTGTGGAGCGCTTATGGAGAATAAGCCATGCGGAACACCGGACCAGGCCGAAGGACTGGTTCGGTGCGCAGTATGCTGACGCCCGCAGGCGACCGATGAGGTGTCCGTCAAGCACCAGCCCTGCCCCAGACGCACTGTCAAATACCATGCGCATTTCCAGCAGTACTCTATCGACAAGCTAAAGCCTTTGCAGCGGTATTTCCTACCCTGCAAGGGCTTTTTTGTTTATTCCACGCTCTTGAGACTCTCCACCATGTCGATCTTCTTGAGGGAGAAGTACATGAAGAAGTTGACGATCACCGCGAACACGCCCGTGAGCACCGCGCTGTACAGGTACGACAGCGCGCCGATCTCCTGCCCGAACATGATCATGTCCACCTCGCAGGTGCGGATCACGAACTGGTGCAGGATCACGCCGATGACCATGCCCAGCAGGATGCCGATGCCCGTCAGCCAGATGTTTTCGCGGTAGACGTACATGGCCACCTCGCCGTCGTGGAAGCCCAGCACCTTGAGCGTGGCCAGCTCGCGCCGGCGCTCGATGATGGCGATGTTGTTCAGGTTGTAGAGCACCACGAACGCCAGCAGCGCCGCGGCCGCCACCAGCACCCACACCACCAGGTCCAGGCTGTGCATCATGTTGGCGACGGTCTCCTCAAGGTCGCTGACAAAGGACACGCCCGTGACGTGCGGGATGCGCAGCAGCGCCTTGCCCAGCGCGTCCTGCTCCTCCAGCCCCGTGTTCGTGCACAGGAACACCGTGTCGTACTCCGGCTTTTCGCCGTACAGCGTCTCGTACAGCCCCGGCGTGATGTAGACGTAGTGGTACAGGTAGTTTTCCGCAATGCCCGTAACGGTAGCGCGCACCGACTGCGTCTCGTCCTCCATCAGCTCGATCTCGTCGCCCACACTCACCTCCAGCAGCCGCGCCGCCTTCTCGGTGAGCACCACGCCCTCCTCGGTGAGTTCAATGGGCTGCTGCTCCCTGCGCGTCTGCAGGCTCACGGTTTTCCCCAGATTCTCGGGCTTTTCAGGCACGAACAGGTTGACGGACTTGGTCACGCCGTTCGCGCGCGCGTCGATCACCGTCACCTTCGCCGACAGCTGCGCGTCCACCTCGGTTAGCTGCGCAATGGCGTCCTCCACCTGGGGCAGCTGCTCCAGCTCGTTGCTGTCCACTGAGACGCTGACGTCATAGGTCCACACCGCGCTGTACTGCTTGTTGACGATCTCTGCGATGGAATCTCTCAGGCCAAAGCCCACCAGCAGCAGCCCCATGCACGCCCCGATGCCGAACAGCGTCATGAACAGCCGCTTTTTGTACCGGAACAGGTTGCGGAAGGTGGCCTTCGCGGTAAAGCTCATGCGCCGCCACAGCGCCGGGATGTACTCCAGCGCCACGCGCTTGCCCTCGGGCGGGGCGGTGGGGCGCATCAGCTGCGCGGGCGTCGCGGACAGCTGCGCATAGCAGGCCATGAGCGTCGCGCCCACCACGCACACCACCGCAATGGCCAGCGCCGACAGCGACAGCCCCCACTGCACCGGCATCAGCATCACGGTCAGGTTGGCGTACAGCATGTGGTACGCCGTCATGATCACATAGGGGAACAGCGTCGAGCCCACCGGGATGCCCACCAGGCCGCCCAGCAGCGCCGCCAGCAGCGCGTAGCCGATGTACTTGCCCGCGATGGCCGCCTTGGAGTAGCCCAGCGCCTTCATCGTGCCCACCTGCAGGCGGCCCTCCTCCACCATGCGCGTCATGGTCGTCAGCGCCACCAGCGCCGCCACCAGGAAGAAGATGGCGGGGAACACCTTGCCCAGCGCCCCGATGCGCTCGGCATCCAGGCCAAACTCCACATACGACTGGATGGACTGCCGATCCAGCACATACCACTCCGGCTGCTCCAGGTCGGCCAGCTCCTGCTCGGCGTCGGCCACCTTTTGCTTCGCCTCGTCGATGTCGCGCTGCGCATCGGCGCTCTTTTCGTCAAACTCCTGCTTGGCGTCCTCGTACTCCGCCAGCGCGTCCTCGTATTCCTTCCGGCCGTCGGCAAGCTCCTGACGGCCCTCCTCCAGCTCCTTTTCCGCCTTGCGCACCTCGGCCCAGCCCTTGTCGATCTCCGCCTGCCCGTCCAGCAGCTGCTGTTCGCTCTCCTGGATCTGCTGCAGCGCGTCGTCGTACTCGGCCTGCGCATCGGCCAGCTGCTCGCGGCCGCTCTCGATCTGCCTGTCCGCCGCGCTCAGCTGCGCGTAGCCGTCCGCGATGGCGTCGCGCGTGGGCTGCAGCGCCCCGTCGATCACCGCGGTCAGCGTCTCGTCCGTAGCCGGCGCGCCCTGCAGCGCACCGTCCACCTGCGGCAGGATCTGCCCGTAGAACTGCAGCGCGCTGGTCTGCTCGTCGGTCAGCGGGAGCCCCGCGCCCTGCGCCGCCTGCAGCGCCGCGTAGTTGGCCTGCGCCTGCGCATAGCCCTCCGCGCTCTTGAGCGTCTCCGCCTGCGCGGCGTATGCATTGAACTGCGCGCTCTGCTCGTCGAGCTGGCGACGGCTGTTGCTGGCCTGCGCCGCGCCGCTGTTCAGCTCGCTGCGCGCATCGTCGATCTCCTGCGCCGCGAGGCCCAGCTCCTCCTTGGCGGCATTCAGCTCCTCCCAGCCCTCGTCGATCTTCTTCTGCTGGCGGTTCAGCTCGCTCTTGGCGTCCGCAAGCTCCGCTTCGCCGTCCGCGATCTCCTGCTCGCCGTCTGCGATCTCCTCCGCCGCGTCGCTGAGCTTCACCTCCGCGTCGGCAAGCTGCTGCTCCGCGTCGGCAAGCTCCGCTTCGCCGTCTGCGATCTCCTGCCTGGCGTCGGCGATCTTCTCCGCGCCCTCGGCCTGCACCTCCTGGTAGCGGATGTCGCACCGCTCCCCGGCGATGGCCTCGATGCGGTCCTTCACGCCGTCGATGTAGTCCTCGTATTCGTCCCCGTAGCAGTTCAGCCCGTCCGCGCCGTCGCACGCCAGGTACGCAACCGTGTAGACCTCCATCGAGAAGCTCTCGGGCGGCACGCAGATGAAGAACTTGACGTCACCGTTGCCGATGTCGGCCGTGCCGCGGTCGAGGTTCAGGTACCAGGCATAGCTGCCCGCGCCCACCACGGTGAAGACGTCCTCCGCCAGCGTGTCGGACAGGTCGTCGTCCTCCTTGCCGGACCTCAGCGCGATGGTGTCGCCCAGCGCAATGCCCGCGGACTTCATGTAGCCCTCGTCCAGGAAGCACTCGTCCGGCGCCTCGGGCAGGCGGCCCTGCGTCAGCGTCACCTGGTTCATGTCCCCGCAAAGCGAGATCACGCTCACCACCGACTGCGCGCCACCGCGCTCGCTCAGCGCATAGGCCGTGTAGCCGCCCTGCGCCTGCGTCACGCCCTCGATGTCCGCCAGCGCGTCCACGTCCTGCTGCGTCATGCCCAGCTCGCCCAGCACGCGGATGTCCATGAGGTTGATCTGGTCGTAGAGCGCATCGGCGCTCGCCTGCATGTCGGGCTGCGACGAGCGGATGCCGGTGTAGAACGCCACGCCCAGCGCCACAATGCACAATATCGAGAGAAACCGGTTCAAACTGCCGCGAATCTCCCGGAAAAAGTCCTTGACCAACGCATTTCTCTTCATACCGCGCTCACCACTCTATGTTCTCTACGGGCGTGGGATGTTCGTTCAGCCGCGTGCGCACGCACTTGCCGTTCTTGATCTCGATGACGCGGTCGGCCATGGGCGCGATGGCGGAGTTGTGCGTGATGACCACCACCGTCATGCCCTTTAGGCGGCAGGTGTCCTGCAATAGCTTTAGGATCGCCTTGCCCGTCTGGTAGTCCAGCGCGCCGGTGGGCTCGTCGCACAGCATCAGCTTGGGGTTCTTGGCCAGCGCCCGCGCGATGGACACGCGCTGCTGCTCGCCGCCCGACAGCCGCGCCGGGAAGTTGCCCGCGCGCTCGGCCAGCCCCACCTCGCGCAACACCTCCTGCGCGTCCAGCGGGTCCTTGCTGATCTGCAGCGCCAGCTCCACGTTCTCCAGCGCCGTCAGGTTCTGCACGAGATTGTAGAACTGGAACACAAAGCCGATGTCGTCGCGGCGGTACTGCGTCAGCTGGCGGGGCGTGAACTGCGCCACGTCCTGCCCGTCCACCAGCACCCTGCCCGACGTCGCCGCATCCATGCCGCCCAAAATGTTGAGCACCGTGGTCTTGCCCGCGCCGCTGGGGCCCAATATCACCGCAAACTCCCCTTTTTCGATCTCAAAGCTCACGCCGTCGGCGGCCTTGATGACCATCTCGCCCATTTTATAGGTCTTGGTCACGTCCTGAAGGCTGACAAACGCCATGACCGTCCCTCCCTCTTTCTCTCTGTTTCTCTCAGTTTGATTATACATCAAACAAAGCGGCCGGGGAATGCCTCCCCAGCCGCTTTTGCCCACTTTTTACAGTTTATTCATGCCATGGAAACAAACGCCGCAGGCTACGGTTCCACCGCGGGCGCATCGCCCGTGTCGTCCACCTCGCTGGCCCACTTGAGCACGTCCGCCCACAGCGGATGGTCCTTGTCCAGCACCAGCGTGGCGTTCTCCCCCAGCATGTTCTCCAGCGCCTGCAGCGAGCGCCAGTAGGTGTAGAACTCCGCGTCCTTGCCGTAGGCCTCGGCGTAGATGCGCAGGGCTTCTGCGTCGCCCTCGCCCTTGATGCGCTCGGCGTCGCGGATGGCGTCGGACTTGATGACGCGCGCCTCCTTGTCGGCCTCGGCCACCGCCTTCTGGTAGGCCTCCTCGCCCTCGCTGCGCAGCTGCTGGGCCACCTTGGCGCGGTTGGCGATCATGCGCTCATAGGTGGACTGCATGTTGTTCTCGGGCAGCAGCGTGCGGTTGATCTGGATGTCCGCAAAGCGGATGCCGCTCTCGCGCACGGTGTCGTTGATCTGCTGCAGCGCCTGCGCCATGGTCTCGTTGAGCACGTCCTTGTTGCTGACGAAGTCCTCGGCCGTCAGGTTGTTGATGTTCTGCACGATCACCGGGAACACCAGGTTGTCCAGGTACTGCCGCGCCTTGGTCATGTTCTGCTGGGTGATGGAGAACAGCGCGGGGTTGCTGATCTGCCACTGGCCGTAGATGGTGACGTAATACTGCTTCTTGTCCTTGGTGTTGACGGGCTCGGCATTCGACGTAAAGGTGTTGAGCCTGCCGTCGTAGATGTTCACCTGCGTCACAAACGGCAGCTTGAAGCGCAGGCCCTTGTCCTTGACGACCTTGACGTCGTTGAGCTTGGCGCCGGGGGCGTTCATCAGGTCGGGGTTTTCGTCGACGAAGGTGTTGGTAGGCGTGAGCACCACCTCGCGGATCACGCCGAACTGCGACACCACGGCCTGCTCGTTCTCGCCGATGGTGTAGGTGCACGCGCCAAAGAGTATGCCCGCCACGACCACCACCGCAAGGAAGATGGCCACGCCCTTGACCGCGCGCATGGTGTTGCGCCGGTTTAGATCCACGGGCGGCCTGTGGCCGGAGTAGTTCTGATAATTCTGATCCATATTGCTATTCCCCCTTTGCGGCAGGCTCGATGGGCAGCAGGCGCAGCGTGTCGCCGTCGCCATCGATGACCACCTTGCTCTCGGCCCTCTCCAGTATGCGCTCCATCGTCTCGATCATCAGCCGCTTGCGCGTGATGGACTTGGAGGAGACGTATTCCTCGTAGACGGAGTTGAAGTTGGCCACGTCGCCGGTGGCCTGCGAGATCACCTCGGACTTGTAGGCCTCGGCCTCCTGCACCATCTGGTACGCCTCCGAGCGCGCCGCCGGGATCACCTCGTTGGAGTATTTCTCGGCCTCGTCCAGCTTTCTCGTCTTTTCGTTCTTGGCGTTGTTGACGTCCTCATAGGCCGCGTTGACCTCGGCGGGCACGGTGATGTTCTGGATGCGGATCTCCCGCACGGTCACGCCGATGCCGTAGCTGTCCAGCATGCGCTGGAAGTCCGGGATGACCTCCTGCTCGATGGTGGCCTTGTTGAGCAGCGCGTCGTCGAGCGCCTTGTTCTGGATGTTGCGGCGCAGCGCCGTCTCAAACGCCAGCTTCATCGTGGACTCGGGCTTGTCCACCTCGTAGAGGTAACTCTGCGCGTCGCGCACACTGTACTGGCACACCGCCTCGACGCGCACCAGGTTGTCGTCGCCCGTGAGCATCAGCGCCTCGTCGTTGACGTCGGTGTAGTCGCTCGGGTCGTCGATGTACTGTCCCGTCTGCGTACGGAAGCCCAGCTCCAGCGTGTGGATCTGCGAGGTGGACACCTTGTCCACCGTCTGCACAAAGGGCACGCGCCAGTAGATGCCCGGGCCCTTTTTATCCGTCATTTCCCGGAAGGTCAGCAGGATAGCCTCCTCGCCTTCATTTACGCGGTAAAAGCCCGAAAGCCCGATCACCGCCACCACCGCGGCCAGCGCGCACAGCGCGATGATCCGCCCGATGTTTTTCGTTTTCAAGTTCGTTTCCCTCCTCATGTCGTTTCATTCCGTACAAAAGTATAGCAAATCCCCCGCCCCCGGGCAACGGATCCTGTCCCATCCCCGCATCCTGCTGCCTGAAAACCGCGCCCGCGCCGCCGAATGGCCGCCGGGTCATGTACTGCGAAGCCGGCTGCATCTGCGGCGGCCAGCCGCAGCTTTCCTGCCCTTGGCAACAGGTACGAACGCGGGGGGCGGG